>JAAYLE010000209.1 GCA_012522085.1 Bacillota bacterium
CGCGGCTCGCAAATGGGGAAAATACCCCATTAGCAGTTAAACAAAAGTATCAAATGGAGGTGTCAAACGTTGTTGAAAAGGTTCAAGTCAGGATTGTTGGCAGTATTGATCGTCTGTTTGTTGGGTCTTGCCGCCCAGGCCCAAGGAATCATCATCACCATGGGGCCCATGGGTGGGACGATGTATCCCGTCGGAGCAGTCATCGCTGATATGATCATGGAGAATATCCCCGGAACTAATGCCAACCCGGTGGTTGGAGGATCCATTACCAACATCGAACTGGTCAATCGCGGCGAGTGCCAGATCGGCCACACCACGACGGAATTGGTGTTTGCTGCCGTCAACGGCGGCATCGAGCCCTTTGAAGAGGCTCGCGAGAACATCAACACCCTGGCTAAGGTCATGAATCAGTATGTCCAGATCGCCGTTACTGCCGATACTGGGCTCACCTCCGTGGCGGAAATCAAGGAAAAGCGCTATCCCCTGCGCATATGCACCAACCCCAGGGGCAACATCGCCGAATTGACTCTCCGCCGCATCCTGGAGGCAAACGGCATCACCTACGATGACATCATTTCCTGGGGCGGAAAGATCAACTTTGTCTCCCACGCGGACGCAGCATCCTTGATTAAAGACGGCCACGCGGACGCTTTGGCCCTCTACACTTCCATGCCCGCGCCCGCTTTCCAGGAGATCGCCCTGACCAAGCCCATCCGCCTCCTGGATATCGGCGAAGAGGCGGCCAAGCAGCTGGCCGAGGAGTTCGGCTATGCCATCTACACCCTGCCCAAGGACATCTACAACGGACATGACCGGGATGTCACCTCCCTCGGCGGCGGCATCATCCTGGTCATCAACAAGAACCTGCCCGAGGACTTGGTCTACAACATTGCCAAGACCATCAACAGCCCCGAGGGCCAGCAGCGCATCGGAGCCATCCACGCGGACATCGAGAAGGACTTTGTCCCCGAAAAGGCTTGTAAGGACCTTGGCGGGCCCTTGCATCCGGGAGCCGAGCGGTTCTACCGGGAGATCGGCGTTATCGAATAGCGACTCGGTGCGGTGGGCGGCCGCAGAGGCGGCCGCCCTTCCTTAGGGAGGTAAATCAATGGGTAAGAATGATGCAGTAACCGTTAAAGACGAGGCTGTGGAACAGCGAAAGCTGACCGGCAGGAGCAAACTGATCGTCGCCTTTCTCGCCGCTTCCGTCTCGGTGTTCCACCTCTACGTAGCTAAGTTCGGCATCCTGGAGGCTCTGCAGATGCGGGCCCTCCACCTGGGACTCCTCTTGCCTTTCGCCTTCTTGCTGTACCCCGGAAGCAGGAAATCGCCCCGGGACAAACCATCGCCCCTTGACATCGCATTGGCCATCATCGCCTTTCTCGCCTGTCTTTACGTGGGACTGTTCGAATACGACCGGATGATCACCCGCTGGGTCTATGTTGACCCCCTGACCACCCTGGACAAAGTCGTAGCTGTGGCGATGATCGTGCTCGTTTTCGAGGGAGCCCGACGCACAACAGGGCTGCCGCTGGTCATCGTTGCCTCGGTGGGGCTCGCCTACGTGTGGGTGGGCAAGTTCCTCCCTGGGAGGCTCGCCCACGCGGGAGTGTCTGTCACCAAGCTTCTGGAGCATCTTTGTTTGACCACCGAGGGCGTGTTCGGCACGCCGATCGGAGCTGCCGCCACATTTATCTACCTGTTCGTCCTTTTTGGCTCCTTCCTGAACGAATCGGGGGCCGGACAGTTCTTCATCGATCTTGCCCGGGGCCTGGCCGGGGGAACCCGGGGCGGTCCCGCCAAGGTGGCCGTTTTGTCTTCCGGCTTGATGGGGACCGTCTCGGGGAGCGCCGTGGCAAATGTGGTGGGCACAGGAAGCTACACCATCCCATTGATGAAAAGTCTCAACTACAGACCGGCCTTTGCCGGAGCCGTGGAAGCAGCCGCATCGACCGGCGGCCAGATCATGCCCCCCATCATGGGAGTGGCCGCGTTCATTTTGGCCGAATTCGTCGGCGTCCCGTACATCAAAGTCTGCGCTGCAGCTGCTCTACCGGCCGTCATGTACTTTTTCGCCATCCTTATGATGGTCGATTTTGAAGCAGCCCGGACGGGTCTCGTTGGATTGCCTAAGGAAGAGCTGCCAAACGTGAGGGAGATCCTAAAACAGGGATGGCACCTCCTGTTCCCCTTGGTCCTCGTCCTGATCCTGTTGGTTAAAGGCTACACGCCCCACTTCACCGCCTTTTGGTGCATCGTTGCGACCTTCTTCGTGACCCTAGTGCGCAAGGAGACGAGGATGACGCCCCAGAAAATCTTCAAGGCATTGGCATCCGGCGCTACAGGTGCGGTCATTATCGCCACATCCTGCGCCATCGCCGGCATCATCATCGGCGTCGTCAGCCTGACGGGCCTGGGGGTCAAATTCACCAGCATGGTCCTAAGCTTTGCCGGTGGAAGACTCCCCGTCGCTCTGTTCTTGACCATGATCGCCTCCCTGGTCCTCGGCATGGGCGTCCCGACGACCGCGGCCTACGTCATGGTCGCGGCCCTGGCCGTTCCGGCCATTGTCCAGATGGGCGTTAACCGGCTGGCTGCCCACCTGTTCGCTTTTTACTTTGCCTGCATCTCGACCATTACGCCACCCGTTGCTACCTCAGCCTACGCGGCGGCGGGGATCGCCAAGTCCGATCCGATGGAAACTGGCTTCCTGGCATCCAAGCTCGGGGCAACGGCCTTTATCGTCCCCTACATGTTCGTCTATGGACCGGAGCTGCTGCTCGTGGGCGAACCCATGGCGGTCTTGCGGGTAGTCATAACCTCCCTCATAGGAGTTGTCGCCTTAGCGGCGGGACTGCAGGGCTGGCTCCTCAGGAAATGCAACGTCTTCGAGCGACTCATGCTCATCGCGTCAGCCCTCATGCTCATCGAGCACAGCACTATCACCGATGTCATCGGACTGGCAGTGCTCGTCCTCGTCACCTTGAACCAGCGGCAGTCCCTCCTATCGAAGGAGGCCAAGTCGCAGTAGCTTTTGCCCTGGGCCCCAACAGGGGCCCAGGCTTGCTTCGCCCCGCTGACCCCAAGATTCCATCACCAAGAAGAACTTCATCCATACTCTCTAGTCTACATGCCGGACAACTGGACCACTTAGAGCTTGAGCCGCCTTCTTCTGGCACCAATCGACGAGAAATCGTTAAACGACCGTCAAACTTTGGCTGGTAAACCAGCGAGCAGCCGGCTGTGCCTAA
>JAAYLE010000210.1 GCA_012522085.1 Bacillota bacterium
CCAGCGGGTCCCAGCAGGGTCTCGATCTAGTCAGCCGGGTCCTCCTTGATCCGGGGGATCTGGTCATCGTCGAACAGCCGGGCTACATAGGCGGTCTCGGGGCCATTAACAACTACCAGGGGGAGAAGGTGGGCATTCCCTTGGACGATGAGGGCCTCAGGGTCGATGTGCTGGCTGAGCGGTTGATCCGGTGGCGACGTCAGGGGCGTCGACCCAAGATGATCTACGTAGTGCCCAATTTCCAAAACCCCTCGGGGGTGACCCTTAGTCTAGAGCGGCGCCGGCAGCTGGTCTCCCTGGCTGAGGAATACGAGTTTGTCATCCTCGAGGATAACCCGTACGGAGAGCTCTGGTTTGACAAAGCTCCCGAGCCCCACATGATCAGCCTTGATGGAGGGGGAAACGTAATTTACTTTGGCTCCTTCTCGAAGGTCTTTGTCCCCGGGATGCGGGTTGGTTGGATCGCCGCCGATCGGGCTTTGATCCGGAAGCTGACCATTGCTAAACAATCAGCGGATTTGTGTTCCAATTCCTTCGGTCAGAAGTTGATTTGCCGCTGGCTGAAGGCGGGGGGCTACCAAGACCATCTGACGGAGCTGCGGAGTCTCTATCGGGTCCGGCGGGATGCTATGCTGGCCGCGATCCGCGAGCATTTCCCAAAGGGTGTCAAGTACACTGTGCCCCAGGGAGGATTCTTCATCTGGGTGGAACTTCCCCAAGGGATGGATGCAAAAGCCGTTCTGCCCCATGCAGTTGCCGCCGGGGTGGGTTATGTGCCGGGAGAAGGATTCCACGTTGATGGGACGGGGCAGAATACTCTCAGGTTAGCCTACAGTCAAGCATCGATCCCCGCCATCGAAACTGGCATCAGGCGCTTGGGCCGGGTGCTTGCAGAAGAGATCGGGGGCATGAGTTTTGCCATCTAATGTTGCCGGGATCATCCTTGCCGGCGGTCAAAGCCGACGGATGGGTCGCGAGAAGCCCCTTCTTGACCTTGGCGGTCGACCTGTTATCGCCTGGATCGCCGAGGTGCTCGGCCAAGTGTTCCCGGAAGTGATTGTGGTGACCAACAAGCCCGACCAGTATGCCTGGCTGGGTCTGAGGACCGTCTCCGACGTGATTAAGGGGCAAGGGCCCCTGGCCGGCATTCATGCCGGCCTCCTTGCTATTAGCCGGCCGCAAGCAGTCGTGGTGGGGGGCGACATGCCTTTCATCCGCCAGGAGCCTCTGCGGCGGCTCTGTGAGCTAGGCAGCGGCTATGACATAGCCGTTCCCTCCTGGAGGGGCCTCCCCGAATACATGCATGCCCTTTACTCCCGGGAATGCATTCCCCACATTGAGGATTGCCTGGCCTCTGGGGAGCGGCGGATCATCGCCCTGCGGGATCGGGTGCAGGAAATAGTCATTCCTGCCGAGAAACTCACCTCAGTTCCAGAAGAGATCTTTTTTAATATTAATAAGCCAGCAGATTATCTTCTTGCCCAAAGAATAGCCAGAAGGAGGCTCGCAGATGACACCGATTATCGCCCTGGTGGGTCGCTCCAATAGCGGCAAGACAACGCTCTTGGAAAAACTGATTCCTGCCCTGGAAAAGAAAGGCTATCGAGTTGGG
>JAAYLE010000211.1 GCA_012522085.1 Bacillota bacterium
ACGCGCGGGCCGCTTTGGGCGGCGCCGGTCGAGGCATCGACCTGATCATCTACGGCATCATCATCATGGTCATCGCCCTTGTCCGGCCGACGGGCATCCTGGGCTTCTTCCAGCGGAAGCGGACCATCGAAGGGGAAGGGGGAGACGACATTGGCACAACCATTACTGCAGGTACAGGGTCTGACGATGCGGTTCGGGGGGCTGTTGGCCAATCATGATGTGACCTTTGATATCCATCCTGGGGAAATCCTCGGGCTCATTGGACCTAACGGCGCGGGCAAAACGACCCTTTTCAATTGCATCAGCGGCTTTCTCCGCCCCACGGAAGGCACCGTCTTGTTCAAGGGGGAGAACATCACTGGCATGAAGCCCCACCAGATATGTCACCGGGGACTAGTGCGGACCTTCCAGATCACCCAGCCTCTGCGGGATATGACGGTGTTGGAGAACGTGATGGTCGGGGCTTTCGCCCGTTATCCCCAGACCCACCAGGCCCGGGAGAAGGCAAAGGAGATCCTGCACCTTACCGGCCTGTGGGCGAAGCGCAACCGGATGGGCAGCGAACTTACCATTCCCGACCGCAAGCGCTTGGAGATCGCTCGGGCCCTAGGGGCTGAGCCGGAGCTGTTGATTCTGGATGAGGCCATGGCCGGCCTCACCCCGACGGAGGTCCAGGAGGCCGTCGAACTGGTTCGGAACATCCAAGCCCAGGGCACCACCTTATTTATCATCGAGCACGTCATGGAGGCCATCATGCCCATCGCCGACCGGATCGTGGTGCTCGATGCCGGGCGTTTGATCGCTGAGGGGCCGCCCTCGGAGATCGTTCGCAACGAGAAGGTCATTCAGGCCTATTTAGGGGAGGGACGTCATGCTAACCGTAAAGAACATTCAAGTTAGTTACGATGGCGTACCCGCTGTCCACGATGCCAGCTTCCGGGTGGAGGAAAAGGAGATCGTTTCCATCGTAGGCTCCAACGGCGCCGGCAAGACGACTATCATGCGGACCATCGCCGGGATCTTACAAGTGGACCGGGGAGAGATCAGCTTCCTTGGCGAGCGAATCGATCAGCTGCCTCCTTACGAACGGGTAGCCCGCGGGATCGCCCTTATCCCCGAGGGACGCCATGTCTTCGGCAAGCTGTCCGTCCACGAGAACCTGCTCCTTGGCGCCTACCTGGAGCTGTCAAATGAGGAGATCGAAAGGCGCCTCGATCGGGTCTACAAACTCTTCCCGAGGCTTTGGGAGCGCAAGGGACAAAAATCGGAGACTCTCTCGGGAGGAGAACAGCAGATGCTGGCCATCGGTCGGGGCTTGATGAGTCAGCCTAAGCTGCTAATGCTCGATGAGCCTTCCTTGGGGTTGATGCCCAAGCTCGTCACCCAGGTCTTCGAGGTCATCCAGCGCCTCCGGGACGAAGAGGGGCTGACTATCCTCCTCGTTGAGCAAAACGTCTACAACGCCTTAGAGCTTTCCGACCGGGCCTACGTCCTCCAGAACGGCCGCATGGTCACCGAAGGCAAGGCTAGTGAACTCTTGGAAAGCGATGTCATCAGGAAAGCCTATCTTGGGATGTAGGTCGTTCACCCACTGAAGACCGCCGGGGGTTAACCCCCGGCGGTCTCAGACTGTCGAAAAACCTCCGCGTTCTCCCTGATTAAGGGGTCGCGGAGGTTTCTGCTTCGTGGTAAGATGTAGATGGTGATGGAAATGCTTGAAAGAACCGCTAATAGAAGGAAGTACATGCAGAT
>JAAYLE010000032.1 GCA_012522085.1 Bacillota bacterium
AATTTCAACAACGCCAAGCCTTTGTAGCTCATGCAGAAGCTTTTCCCGTTCGCTCCGATGGGCCGCGACCAGGAGGCGTTTCATCCGTGCTACTGCCATGGAATGCTCACAACCTTTTCCAAGAGAAGTTGCACTGCCTTCTCCTTGCGGGCAGCGGCCAGCTCTCGGAGCCTCGCCATCTCTTGGCGCCCTTCTTCCCTTAGGGCTTCCGCTTTAGCCGAGGCCTCTTTTTCCCCTTGGGCAATAAGGGCCTGAGCTTCCTCTTCCGCCCGAGCCTGCTGCTCCCGCACCTCTTCGTCTGCGTCTTTTTCTGCCGCCTTGATTAGTTCTTCCGCCTCCTTTCTGGCTGTGCGGATGATCTCTACCGCTTGCTTTTCGGTGCTCTCGATTTCCCGCAGGATCTCGATCGCCAGGGTAATCACCTCCTACGTCCAAGTTGCCCGGACAAGTGTGCATTTTTTCACTTTCGGGTGATTAGTGGCTTGCCGCCGGCAATTCGCGGCTCCTCCCCATATTCGCCATCTCCTTCCGTATCCCTCCCGACGATTTTGGGATCTTCCAGCACTAGAATGTCCAAATCCCCATAAAGGAAGCCGCTCCGTTGATGTATAAGTAGGACACAAACAGATGCGGAGGAGGGTTTCCCTTGTTTGACATCCCCACCCCAGCGCTGCTGGTGGACTTAGACGCGATGGAGGAGAATATCGAGCAGATGGCCCGCTATTTCGCATCCCGGAAGGCTAAGCTAAGGCCCCACGCGAAAACCCATAAGAGCCCATTTCTCGCGTGGAAGCAGCTTGAGGCCGGGGCCATCGGGATCACCTGCGCCAAGCTTTCCGAAGCGGAAGTCTTCATTCAATGTGGAATTAAAGATATTCTCCTGGCCAACCAGGTGACCCATCCGAAAAAGATCCGTCGCCTGGCGGGTCTTGCCCGCCACAGCCGGATCATCGTGGCCTGCGACAGCGCAGCCAACGCCAAGGATCTGGCTGAGGCCGCCAAAGCAGCGGGGGCCTCCCTGAACGTCCTCATCGAGGTGGATGTAGGCCTCGGTCGCTCGGGACTTAGAACCAGCGAGCAGGTAATCGAGCTTGCCCGGTTCATCCAAAGCTCACCTAGCTTGAGCTTCCAGGGGATCATGGGCTATGAAGGCCACTGCGTGTTCATCAAGGATTTTGCCGCCCGCAAGGCCGAAGGGGAAAAAGCAAATGCCCGCCTGGTGGCCGTCCGGGATGCTCTCATCCAGGCCGGCATCCCCATCCACATCGTCAGCGCCGGCGGCACCGGCACCTACAACATCGCGGGGGATTTCCCCGGGATCACCGAGGTCCAGGCGGGATCATATCTATTCATGGACAGCCGCTACCTAGAACTGGGCCTTGGCTTCAAACCGGCCTTGACGGTCTTGGCCACCGTGGTCAGCCGGCCAGAACCCCACATCGCGGTCGTCGATGCGGGCAAGAAAGCCCTCACCGAGGAGTTCGGCCTGCCCCAAGCGACCCTCCCCGGGGCGGAGCTCATCCGCTTATCGGAGGAGCACGGGGTGCTAAAACTTGCTCCCGAGGCCCAAGGCCTAAAGGTCAACGATCAGGTCCAGCTCATACCCTCCCACGGGTGCACCACCATCAATCTCCACGACCGCTACTACGGCATCCGTCAGGGCGGCCTCGAGATTACCTGGCCCGTTGCCGCCCGGGGATGCTTCAGCTAACGCTGAACGGGAATCAGCCGGTGGGAGTTTTGCAGCACCAACACCTTGGCCCCAGGTCCATGTTTGGCTAAGGCCAAATCCAGGGCCTCCTGGGCGCTGTCCATGGCTTTAAAATGCATTGACCTTAGTTCATCGGGGTCCATCCGGGACTGGGCGCAGATGACTTCATGGTCGAGGAGGATCTTGGCCACACCATAAGCTCTGTGCTGACCTGGTTCAGTGACCCCTTCTTTGAGCACCTGCTCCATAACACCTTTGGGATCCTTGGCCTCTCTCATGCAGCGGCCAAAGACCTGGTTGTAGACACCCTCCTCCATGGGGGAGACCAAGATGATGGTCCCGCCCTTCTTGACGCAAGGCGTGGGATTGGCGTCCCCCGCGACGATGCAGACCCCTTCGGCAACCCCATGGTACAAGTTGCCGTCTTTCGGATAGCCCGAGGAGACGACGACAATGTCCGCCGGCTCATCGAAGGGCACCTTAAACATCACATCTGCGGACCGTCGAACCAGCTCCCGGTGGGCCGCTTCCACCTCGCCGGCGACCACGTCCACCAACCGCTCCTCCGGATCCACCGTGGCATTGATGAGCAGCCCCAGGTTGATCTTCCTCGCCATCTCCAAGGAGGCCAGGTAGAAGGGGTTGCCATCCAGGATCCCAAGGCCTGTGCGGGGATGCTCCAAAGTCTCAGGGGTGTGGGTGCTGGCGATGGTCTCAGCGCTGGCCACCCCAACGGAAATAGCCTTGCCCCCGCCGCTGTAGCCCGCGAAGGGATGGGGCAGCACCGTGCCGATCGCGATCTTAAAGTCGGCTTCGACGATGGCCCGATTGATCTTGATGGGATACCCCTGACTCGTCCAGCCTAGATCCACCATCGGGTCTACCCCTGCCTGGTGGTTGATGATGGTCGAGCGCCGACAGACCTCCTCCCCCAGCATCTCCACCAGCTCTTCTTCGGTCGCCGGGCGATGGGCCCCGGTGCCGATGCCAAAGATGAGGTCCTCCAACCCAACCCCCGCCGATTCCAGCTCCGCGAGCAGATGGGGGAGGATTTTTCTTTCTATGTTGGGCCTTGAGGCATCGGAGATGACGATAGCCACCCGCATGCCGCGCCGGACCACATCCCTCAGCCGCGGAGCGCCGATGGGGTTTCCAAGGGCCTTGCTGATGAGCTCGTCTTCATCGGCTGCGCCCTTTACATCAGGGGGGGACAGCACCCCGGCCAGATTAGCGTCGGGAACGTTGATGACGATCTGTTCATCTCGCCCGTAAGGGAGGGCAATTTCCATGCCGACCGCTCCTTTGCGTGTTCTTTGCCGATCTAATTCTTCCAGGGGGCCTGGATACCTTCTAGTTCATCAACAGATTAGGCAGCCAAGTGACCAGGGGCGGGAAGTAGATGGCCATGATCGTCACCACGATCAACGTGGCCCCAAAGGGGATCATCATCATTAAGGTCTTCTCCACCGGAATCTTGGCGATGGAGGCGGCCAGGTAAAGGGTCAATCCCACCGGCGGGGTAATAGTGCCTAGACAAGCCGCCAAAGTGACCACGACAAAAAAGTGCAAAGGATCGAAGCCCAGCTGTCTGGCAATGGGGATCAGGATGGGAATGGTCAGCATCAACGTGGGGGTCGTGGACATGAAGCAGCCAACCCCGACCAAACCAAAAACGACGATCACGAGAAGCATCTGGGGATTGTCGGTGATTCGGGTCATCAAACCGAAGACGTACTGGGGCAGCCGCTCCCTGGTCAGCACCCACCCGTAGAGCTGGGCCATGGCTACGATGAACATAATGATTGCCGTTTGAATGGCAACTCCCAAGCAAAGAGACCTTACATTCTCCCA
Source organism: Bacillota bacterium (assembly GCA_012522085.1). Taxonomy (GTDB): domain Bacteria; phylum Bacillota; class Limnochordia; order JAAZLZ01; family JAAZLZ01; genus JAAZLZ01. Next base: position 3,563 of record JAAYLE010000032.1, read on the forward strand.
GGAGATGGCCCGGTAAATGACAAAACCCAGGATCAGAGCGTAGGTCACGGCCACCGAGGCGGCTTCCGTTGGTGTGAAGATGCCGGAAAAGATGCCGCCGAGGAGGATGACGGGCATCAACAGGGGAAGGAGCGCCCTCTTGAAATCATGCCCCATTTGGGCCAGCGGCGCCCGCTCCTTGACAGGATACTGTCTTTTGACGGAGATGATGGCAACTAGGAGCAGCTGCAGAGCAGTAAACAAAAAGCCGGGCATGGCTCCCCCGAGGAACATCCGGCCCACGGACACACCCGCCATGGCCGCGGTCAGGACCATGGGGATGCTCGGCGGGATGATGGGGCCGATGACGGAGGAAGTCGCGGTCACAGCCACGGTGAAGTCCTTGTCATAGCCTTGCTTAATCATCTCGGGAATGAGGATTCCCCCGATCCCCGCGGTGTCCGCCAGGGCTGAGCCGGACATGCCGGCGAAGATCATGCTCACCAGGACGTTGACATGGGCTAGTCCTCCGCGGACGTGGCCAAGTAAAGAGTCGCACAAGTTGATTAGCCGTTCGGTGATGGTCCCCTGGTTCATTAGACTGCTGGCGACCATGAACAAGGGAATGGCCAGTAAGACGAAGACATTAGTTCCCTGATACATCTGCTGGATGGCAATCTCAAGGGGGATCCCCTCTCTGATCAGGTAGTAGACGCTGACGATCCCCATGGAGATGCCGATGGGAAACCCCAATACCAACAGGGCGATAAGTCCTAGGATAAGCAGGGTGGCCATGTTAATCCTCCTTTGCCGGGGTTCCTCTGAGCATGTAAACGACCATCAAGGCGAGTCCCAGGGGGATAGCCAGATACACGACAGCGATGGGGATGCGCAAGATGTCCGTCAAAGTGCCGCTGACAAAGCCGATCATGCGCCAGCCCACCCAAACCAGAAAGCCCAGGAAGACCAGGCAGAAAAGATCGACGATCCTTTGCCAGCGGGCAAGGTTTGTTGGCGATAGCACCATGTCAGCAACAGTCATCCGCATATGCTGATTATATTTCACCGCTACCGCGGAGCCGATGAAGGTGATGTAGACCATCAGGATGGAGGCCAGTTCGTCGACCCAAATCAGGGGTCTGTTCAGTCCGTAGCGGAAGACGACGCC
>JAAYLE010000003.1 GCA_012522085.1 Bacillota bacterium
AGTGGACGCCGGCCGCCAGAAAGCCCTTGGCAGCAGTGACTCCACCTTCAATAGGCTTGATCGCCACTCTTACCACCCCATTCCAGTTAATCCAAGAATGCTGCGACCTTTACGGATAAAGGCCGACAGTCCGCAGACCCATCCCTTCATCGAGCCCGAACATTAGATTCATGTTTTGGATGGCCTGGCCGGCAGCCCCCTTGCCTAGATTGTCAATTGCGACCATCACCAGGAGCCTTCCCAGCCGTTCATCGACCCTAACCGCAAGGTGCGCGTAGTTGCTGCCGGCAACGGCCTTGGTCTGGGGCAGGGCCGGCGGCGATAGAACACAGACGAACTCCTCTCCTCCGTAGTGCTCTTCATAGAGCTCTCTGACCGCATCTTCCCCCATGGGTTGGCGCAGCTTAAGGACCAAGGTACTGAGGATCCCCCGGCTCATGGGGACCAGGTGGGGCGTGAAGGAAACTTGCACCTCGGTCTTCCCGTAGAGCCCTGCCTGGACTTCTATTTCCGGGGTATGCCTGTGACTTGCCACCCCATAGGGACACAGATTCTCCGTCCGCTCGGGAAAATGGTTGGTTAGCGTAGGCTTCCGCCCAGCCCCGGAAACGCCCGACATGGATGCCACCACCACATCCTTGGGATCGATGATGCCGGCTTTGAGGGCCGGAGCCAGTCCCAGGAGGATGCTCGTCGGGTAGCAGCCCGGGTTGCCGATTAAATCGGCCCCTCTGATTTGGTCCCGAAACAGCTCCGGCAGTCCATAGACTGCCCCTGGCAACAGGTCGGGACAGGAATGGTCAATCCCATACCACTTTTTATAAAGCTGGGTGTCATGAAAGCGAAAATCAGTGCCAATATCGATGAATTTCTTGCCCGCCGCCAGTACCGCCGGCGCAAGCTCCATGGCCACCCCCGCCGGCACCGCGGCGATGATACAATCACATTGGGCCGCCATCTGGTCGATATCTACTGGTGCAAAGACCCAAGGGGTGTGGGCAAAGGCCGGCAGCACATCGCCCACCCGGGAGCCAGCGTAGGTGTGGGAGGCAAGGTAAGTCACCTCTGCCTCAGGGTGGCCGGCCAAGATCCGCAAAAACTCCCCCCCGGTGTAGCCAGAACTACCGATAATGCCAACCTTAATCATCTATACCGCCCTTTCCGCAGCCAAATATAGAATAATTATACTATGTATCTGCATAACCATGCAACCATCCTTTCAAACTAGCCTTGGACCTCTCCCACCAGGAGCACTTCCCGGCCGCACTGGGGACACTCCTTGCCCTTCAGCCAACTCCTCACCTTTCCCCAACTCCGACTGAGCACTTTCCGCCGACATTCCGGACAGTAGGTGTCGCTTCCGCTAGGATAAGGGAAGTTGCCCAAGTAGACGTAGTCCAACCTCGCCCGGCCAAACTCTAGGGCTTTGATCATAGTGTCCGGGGAAGTTGGCGGAGCGTCCCATTGATAGGCTGGGAAGTACCGGGAGAAATGGAGCGGAGTATCCCGGCCAAGGTTCTCAGCCACCCAATCGATGAGGGCCCGAATCTGACCTTCGGCGTCATTCAGTCCGGGGATGATGAGATTCGTTATTTCCAAATGACACTGCCCTTTGGCGGCTTTGGCGGCCTCTAGCACCGTCTGTAGGTCGCCCTTCACCGTCCGCCGGTAAAAGTCATGGTCCATGGCTTTGATGTCGATATTGCAAGCATCGATCAAAGGAAGAAGCTCGGCGAGGGGCTCCTGGCTGATCATGCCGTTCGTAACCAACACATTAACTAGTCCCCGTTCTTTAACTGCTTGGGCCGCGTCTTTAACGTATTCATACCAAACGGTGGGCTCAGAGTAGGTGTAAGCAACGCCGATGCTCCCGCGAGCAAGATCAGCCAGCTTCTCCGGACTGATTATCCTGCTTGGGACTTCCCCTTGGGAGATGGACCAGTTTTGACAGAAGGGACAGGCAAGGTTGCACCCCCAGGTGCCGACGGAGAGGATGGTCCCTCCCGGGTAGAAATGATACAGGGGTTTCTTTTCGATGGGGTCTAAGGCCACACTGGTGCATGAAGCATAATTCAAGCTGATAATCTCATCGCCGGTGCACTCCCGCACCCGGCAGATGCCTCGCTTCCCCGCCGCTAGCAAGCAGCGATGGGGGCAAAGCAGGCAGCGGA
>JAAYLE010000212.1 GCA_012522085.1 Bacillota bacterium
CAATTTCCAGGGCTTCGATGGGTTCCGGCCTGGCGATGTCGTCTTCAGTAGGGAAGAACAGAAAAGCGATGGCCGCCACGATGTTGGTAATGCTCATGAAAAGCAGCGGCAGCCTGGTGTAGCCCCGGGGGATGGGAATTGCCGCCCCGGTGGTGAAGTTCATGGCTTTGGGCAGTCCCCGCCAGGTCCCGACAGCCAGCGCGATGAAACCGATGAGGCAGCATAAATGCACAAACTTGAAGACGAGCATCCGCTTATCATCGGGAACCCATTTGTCAACAAAATACTCGACATCGATGTGTTCGGCATTCTTATACAAGGCACCGGCCGCGAGGAAGGTTAGATAAATCAAAAAGATGACGCAAAGCTCCTCAGGCCATGGCAGGGCTCGATCCATGAAGGCCCGGGCGAAAAGCTGGCACCCGATGGCCGCACAGCATCCTCCAAGAAGTACGCCGGCAGCCCATGCCTCGATCTTAGCCATCCACGCTATGACTCGCCGCAGAAGCAACGAAAACACCTCCTCATCAGCGGCCAGGGACCGCTCAACGGTCCCTGGCTGCGGACTGTAGTCCTTATGCCTTTACTCTTCCGCCAGCTGGTTCACGTAGTCGCAAAGTCCCGGATCCCAGTAGCCTTCCTCCTCCAGCTGGGGACCCAGGGGAGCGAGCTTCTGCCGAAGTTCTTCCCGCAGATCCTCGTTCCACAGGATGGTGGTGCCTTCGCTCGCCATGATTTCCATGGCCGTCTCCATGTTGGCCTGGACAATCTCCTGGTAGTAGGCCCCGGTCTCCTCCGCCACTTTGACGACGATTTCCTGCAGGTCGGCCGGCAGACTCTGGAAGAAGTCCTCGTTGATGATGATCACTTCGGTAGCGTAGATGTGGTCCGTCCGGTGCAGGTAAGGAGCCTGCTCATAGGTGCGGATGGCCAAGATGCCGTCCAATGGACCTTCGTGGGCTTCGAGGAGCCCCCCGGCCAGGCCTAGATACATCTCGCCCCAGGTTACCCGGTGGGTGGCCGTCCCCAGGTAGTCCCAGACCCGCATGTAAATCGGAATCTCCGGCACCCGCATCTTCAAGCCCTGGAGGTCCGCCAGGCTGTTGATGGGGCGCTTGCTCAAGGTTGCCCGCGGAGCCCGCAGTCCCCGGTAATCCAGGACCCGCACGCCGTGCCGAGTGCGGATGTCTTCCCAGATCTCCTGCCCCACTTCGCTGTCCAGGAACCGGAGCAAATGGTCTTGGTCCTTGAACTGGAAGGCCAGACCAGTTATGTTCAGATTCTTGTTCAAGTTGGCAAACCAGGTCAGGTCGCCGATGTAGACTTCCTGCTTACCGCCCATGACGCTCTCGGTGTGGGCCATGGCTTCGCTAATTTCCATGGAAAAGCAGTCCACCTGGAAGCGTCCGTTGCTTTCTTCAGCCAATCGCCGGCCGAAATACTCGACCGATTGATGTTCTTCGGTGCCGATGGCTCCGTTGGTGCCGGCACTGATCCTGTATTCCGCCTTCTGAGCCTGGATAGGCAGCGCCGCCGCCAGCATCAGGATGGCAAAGACAGCTAGTAAGATGCGTTGTTTTTTCACAACAATACCTCCTAAACTGCTAATCTTGCTTTTACCTGTGCAGTAGTCCCAAGTCCGTGTTCTTCCCACACTCCCCCCCTTTTGCCAAGTAGCCTTTAGATAGGGTTCATTTCTACAGAGTGGGGAAAACTCCTGTCTTCTCAGGGAACATCCCAGCGGTTTTTCGCTGTTTCTTTCTAAAGCCAGATTAGTCGCCACTATTCGGCTAACTATGAGTGATTTGGCTGCGGGATGCATGACCTTCAGGAGGGATTGCACCGGATAGTCGACCTCGATGCCTCAGGGCAGGGGCAAGCGTGCCCCATCCATAGTCCGGAGCCAAGACCCCGTGGAGCGGGACTCGATCGGAGCTTCGCCGCGAGGACGAAGTTGACGGTCTGCTTGTTCGAATACAGGAGCAAAAGTCGATGGCTATTGCCCAGGGGCCGGGCATTGACTTCCCTAAGAAAAGGGTTCAGGTGAGATTTTCCTCTACATATTTGGGCCAGGGCAAGACAGCCCGCTCTACATCGATGGCTCAGGCTGTCTTGTCTCGATCCAGCTGTAAGAGAACTAGACGGGGCAGCGCCGTTGGGCTGCCCCTGTCGTCTAGAACTTGAAGATGAGCTTCGGGATGAACAAAGTCATGGGAGGCCAGTAGGTGATCAGGAGGGCCATGA
>JAAYLE010000213.1 GCA_012522085.1 Bacillota bacterium
TCAGACTATAGGGATTAAAGGCCGAACCACGGCTTTGCCAAAGATACTGGACTGATGTGTAAAGGTCATCGACGAAGGTGTAATCCAGCCCCAAGATGCCTTGGGTGTACGGATCGTTGGAGGAGAAGGCAAAAGGATTGTTCTCGAGTCCTTCGATCTTCTCCGGCCACATCCGGGCTCCTTCCCCCCAAAGGCCCACATCGCCCACTGTCCCGGCAAAGGCCAGGCCAGCTTTGGTGATGCGCCGATAGCTCGCTTGCGGGCCTGAGCCGTCCGCCCATAGGGCAGGGTGCGGATCCCATCCCTGATAAAGGCTGAGCTGCCAGTCATAGCCGGCCAAGTGGGTCTCGGCCCGCAAACCGTATTGGGTTTTTTCTTGCCAGTTCCCCGGCTCCTTCGGCCGAGGCAGCTGAACAGGGAAGAACTGAGCCACTTGTTCCGCCACTTCTTGGCCGTTAAATTCGGGCACCAGGACCCCGGTGATGCTGCCCTCGGCGGCGTAGTAGGTAGCCTGGAGCATGGTTAAGGGCTTCTTGCGCAGTTCTGCCTCGAGGGGGTCAAAAAGATCTTTGGGATTCATGTAATCAGTCGGGTTGAACCCGTCCGCGGTGCCCCAGCTGACTAGCTGGCGGCCGAGGCGAAAATCCACCGACGGGGTGTAGATGTCAATATATAGCTGCTCAAGTTCCAAATGGTCTTCATCTTGGAGATCTAGCCATCCCCACAGGGAGCTGTAAAAGCGGCCGATGGGCAGCTGCTCTTCGATGCTTGTCTGCAGGGCCAGGCGGCTCCGTACCAGTTCTTCCTTCTCGAGCTGGTAAATGGCCTCATAGGACAAGGTCCCGCCCACTTCCCATGCCGAAGCGGGAGAGGCCATCAGGGAAAGGGCGAGGAATCCTAGACAAAGGGCTTTCAGCATCTACCCTTCCCTCCCGTTAGCGCCGCAGTTGGCGCAGGCTGAATAGGTCATCGGGCAGCTCTACTTCTTCCACTGCTAACAGGTTAATGATGGTTTTCGTCTTCTTTAAGGTGTTTTCCATGGTGATCGCATGGGGTGTAAGCCGCCCGGCTGCTTCTTTAATGTTCCGGTTGATCAGGACTTTGCTTTGCTCCAGCCCTTTGTTGAAGAACTGGATTTGGAGGGGCAGGAACTCATCTTGCCAAACCCACATTTTCACCAGCCCGTATTCCGCCCCATCCGCGTCCGGGGACAACTCGAGGACGTAGCACGGGTAACCGTCGAAGGTTTCATCCGGCAGCCGCTTCGCCTTGTACTCCTTGGTGAAATCCCGCGAGCCGCCAATCTCTTCGTAGGTGAAATCGGTGCCCATGAAAGTGTCTTTGGTTGTATGGCCGGCGATCCGGCGCTCCCGACCTAACGCGGGCAGGTAAAGCCACATGGAAGACTCGCCTTCCGGCGGGGTGATGCTGAGAAACTTGGTTCCCTTGACATCGGGGGGACTCAGGTATTCTAGCAGCTGCTTGCTGGTCTCGTCGGGGTCTTCCTTCCGCCACACCTTTAGCTCGTGCTTACGTTGGACCCCCTTGGGATTGACGGTGATCAGTTCAATAACCGCGGTGCCGTCGCCGGTGAAGGCCATCTCACCTTCAACCCGGTCGAGGACCTCATCGGCCGTCAGCTCCGTTGCGCCCGCCGGGAAAAACAGGACTAGGAGCAAGAGAATTGCAGTTACTGCCTTTTGCATTGAACACTCACTCCTTCACGATTGATTGTCGCCGAAGAATGCTGTCCAAAACAGCTGGGCTCATTCTACCTAGTACGGTGGGGACTAGGATGAGGGTGGCCCCGCAGCTGATGATCATAGTCAAAGCGATGAGCAGGCCGAACATGATCAGCGGCTGGAAGTAGGACAGGACGAGGATGCCAAAGCCTAAGATCAAAGTCAGCGCGTTAAAGAGGATCCCCATCCCTGTGTTGCTGATGGTGATGGCGACAGCTCCCCTGTGGTCCAGCCCCCTGGTCCTCTCCTGGATGTAGCGGGTGACGAAGTGGATCGCGTAGTCGATGCCCATCCCAAAACAGATGGAGGCGATCATGGTGGTGGCAAAATCAAGGGGGATGCCGCCATAGCCCATGATGCCGAAGACGATGCCAATGGTCACTACTAAAGGCAGGGCGGTGATGATCCCAAGGAGCCAAGACTTCATGATCAGAACGACGATGAGGGTGATTGTGGTTAGGGCCCAAAAAAGGCTGGTGATCTGACCTCGGACGAATTGCTCCATCAGAACAACGGTGATTTTCGGCAGGCCTGCCACCCGGCCGGCGAGGCCCGCTGCGGTTAGCTGTTCCTTGGTGTAATCCTCCAATTCAGCTACTACTTGACTCGTCTGCTTGGTGCTGAGATTGGCCAAGGCTCCGGTAATGAGACCCCGTTGGAAGTCGTAGCTGGCCAGGGAATCGATGCCCGAACCACCGGACATGGTGAACAACAACAGCTGCTGGGCAATCTCTTCCCTCGTGTCGGGGATACGGTAGTGGGACCCATCCCCATCATGGAAGGCCTGATTGATTTCTTTAACGAGCCCCACGAGGGAAGAGGTCCTGGTGATTTCCGTTCTGGCTTCCATGTAGTTTTCCAAGGATTCCATCACTCGGAGGCTCTTTGGATCTTTGAGTCCGTCTTCTTCTCCGGCATCGACTACCAGGGCCAGCTGGGAGAAGCCGCCGAAGAGCGATTCCATTTCCCGGATGGCCCGGACAATGGGGCTGTCTTGCTTGAAGTACTCGACGAAATTGGCTTCCACCGTCAGTTTCGGGATGCCGAAAAGGAAGGCGCCAAATACGAGCACAGTCCCCCAGATGATCGTCCGGTCGTGGTCGTTGACGGAAGCCGCCAGGCTCTCCAAGGCGCGGCTTAGCCGACCTTTCTTAGTCTCGCTCGCTTTCTCCTCGATGCCAAGGTGCATGATTGCCGCGGGCAGGCCAACAAGGGAAAAGACTAGGCCGATGAAGATGCCGAAGGCAGTGAAGCAGCCGAATTCCCGGATCGGCGGCACAAAGGAGGTAAGTAGGGTCAAGAAGCCGGCCACCGTGGTGAGGGCGCTCATGGTGATCGGACTGGCCAAGTGGAGCATCGTTTGGATGAGGCATTCCCGAAGGTCCCCTCCCGCCGACTCTTCCCGGTAGCGGTTAAGGATATGGATCCCATTGGCGCTGGCCATGGATACCAGGATTACCGGGATGATGGTGGAGACCATTGTCAACGGATATCCCAACTGGACGATGAGCCCCAAACACCAGATGAGGCTGACTAGCACCGCAAGCAAAGGGATGACGATGCCCCAGTGGCTGCGGAAGCAAAAGTAGAGGATGGTGAAAATCACCAAAGCCGCCAGGGGCAGCATCCGCGCTACATCTCGGAGTATGTAGGTGTGGGCATAGTAGTTGACGATGATGTCGCCGTTAGCGTACAGCTCATAGCCTTCTTCTTGGACGACGAGGTCTTCCACTAGGCGGGCGAGCTCCCACTCGCTTCTTGTGCCAAGGATGTCCGGGTCTAGTTTGGCCATGATGAGCGCACCCCGGCCATCGGCCGAAACTAGCTGCCGCCCATGGGCGTTAGCTAAGAGGGTCCGGCGAAAAGCGTGGACCTCCTCCTCGGTGGTGGGGATCGATTCGACCACCGGTCTGATTTCAATCCCCCACTCGCTGCCTTGGATGATCTCCAAGTTGAGGGGGTGCAGGACTTCGATCACTCCCGGCAGCCCTTCAACTTCCTCGGCCACCCGCGCGAGGGAGGCGAGGGCGTCGGGGTGGAAGATGTCGTCAGCTTTGAGGGTGATCAACAGATAAGTCTGCGCCCCAAATTCGTCGACGATCTCGTCGAGCTCGGCGATGACAGGCTGATCTTTGCCTACCATGCGCCTGATGTCGGTGTCGATGCGCAATCGGAAGAGGAAAGAACCCATGATCAGGGTGATGATTAAGAATAGCCCTAGGATCGGCTTGGGATGGTCGACGACGAACTCAAAGAGTCTCCGCACCCTAATCCATCCCTCCATCGGTATTAATCAGCTGCACGCCCATTTGTTCGCCGCCCGCAGCCCATCTCCTGCGTCGCCAGTGACTTCAGTTCTTTCCAGGCTTCCTGTCCGGGACGATGCCCTTCACTCCCCGGAGAGCATAAAGGAGGATGGAGGCGAACAAGATGCTCGCTCCTCCTTGGAACAGGTTGGCGGGGACCTCCGCTAGAGCTACTTGGAAACCAAGCATGAATCCCCCGGCTAGATAGTAGCCGAGGACCATCCAAGAGGCGCCGAGGGCCTGGGCGATGATGACGGAGGGTGAGAGGCCCTTCGTCTCATGAAAGCTGGCGGAGCCCAAACGCCCGACGATCCATCCTTCGATGCCTTTCACTGCCAAAGTCCAGGGAGCCCAATGGGAATAACCTAGCAGAATATCGGCCAAGGCTGAACCGATTCCCCCGGCAAGGAGCCCGGCCCTTCTTCCTAAGAGGATCCCGGCGACGAAAATCATCGCATCCCCCACGTTGACGAAGCCTCCGGTCGCCACCACGGGCACATGGATAACCATGGTAGATACGGCGACCAAAGCTGCAAATAGTCCGGTCAAAGTAAAGATGCGCATCCTGTCCATGACTCTCCTCCTCTCTACACAAAAACCCCCGCATGGTTCGGGGGTAGTGGGTAAAGGATGTAACGATCGACAGTCCTTTCCTTCTCCCAATCGGACTATACCGTCGGCTCTGGATTCTCACCAGATCAACCGCTGGGGCTGATGGGCTCGTCCTCTCATGGAGGCATCACCACCGGTGGGGAATAGAAGACTGCGCTTCGCACCCCGCCCCGAAGGACCCTGTTGGTTAGATTATATGCTCAGCGCGGTCAGGTGTAAAGGCGGACATTTTTGCTGTCGATGGCGACTCTTCACCCTCGGGGAATATTGGCAGGAAAGGAGAAAGTCGGCAAGGAATACTGAAATCACCGGGGTAGGGAATGCAACAACTGGCAAGAGGAGGAGCGACGGTGAATACTTTAGGGGTTAGTGAGCGGATGGCAGGAATTCCTCCTTCAGGGATTCGCCGCGTTTTTGAACAGGCCCGGGCCTTAGAGGCCCAAGGGAAAAAGATTATTCACCTGGAAATCGGCCGCCCGGATTTTGACACCCCGGCCCACATCAAGGAAGCAGCCATGGCAGCCCTCCGGGAAGGCAAGGTCCACTATACGTCCAATTGGGGCATCCTTCCCCTCCGGGAAGCTATTAGCAGGTCCCTGGAAAAGGAACTGGGCGTCCCTTATGATCCGGAGGGGGAAATCATTATCACCGCGGGAGCTGCGGAAGGGGTGCTCGATACCATCATGGCCTTGGTCGACCCCGGTGATGAGGTGCTCGTGCCCGATCCCGGCTGGGTAAACTACCCGGCGGCGACCGCTATGGCCCATGGCCGTCCCGTTTCTTACTCCCTCAGGGCCGAGAACGACTTCCAAATCGACTTGGAGGAATTAAAGAGTCTCCTTTCTCCCAAGACCAAGCTGGTAGTCCTGGTTACCCCCCATAATCCAACAGGGGGGATGCTTGAAAGGCGCATTTTGGCCGAGATCGGCCACCTGGCGGCGGAGCACGGCTTTTTCATCATGAGCGACGAGATCTACCACAAGATGATCTACGATGGGCACCAGCATGTCAGCATTGCCGCTTTGCCGGGGATGAAAGAGCGGACTGTGATCATCAATGGGTTTTCCAAGGCCTATGCCATGACCGGCTGGCGTGTAGGTTATGTGGCTGCCCCTAAGGCTTTGGCGGCCGCCATCAATAAGGTGCATCAGCATAACACCACCTGTGCCGCATCCTTTGCCCAGTATGGGGCTTTGGCTGCGCTTACAGGGCCCCAGGACTGTGTGGCGAATATGGTGAGGGAGTTCGATCGGCGCCGGCTTTTCCTCTGGGAAGGGATCAATGCCATCCCGGGCCTCAGCTGTCCAAGGCCTCGGGGGGCCTTCTATGCCTTCGTCGATGTACGAGGGTGTGGACTGTCGGCTGAGGAGTTCGCCTCGCGGCTCCTCACTGAGGCCGGGGTTGCGGTTGTGCCGGGGGATGTTTTCGGTAGAGCAGGAGCGGGATTTGTCAGGATTTCCTATGCGAGCAGCTACGAGGAAATACAAGGGGCCCTCGAGCGGATCAAGCAGTTTACCCAGTCTTTAGGAGGGACGACCTGATGTTACTAATGGGCAAAGTGGCGATGATCACTGGAGGCGGCAAGGGCATCGGTCGGGTTATAGCCCAGCGTTTTGCCAGGGAGGGGGCGGACCTGGTGCTCCTGGCCAGGACAGCCCAGGCTCTGGAGGAGGTGGCTGCTGAGGCCAGGAGCCTTGGCCGCAGAGCCTTAGTCTTTCCAGGGGACGCCTCGCAGGAGGAGATCGTGGAAGAGGCCGTCAACCAGACGGTCGCCGCCCTGGGCCAGATCGACATCTTGGTGAACAACACGGGCATCGAAGGTCCGAACAGCCCTATCGAGGGGATTTCCCGGGCCGATTGGGACCATACTATGGCGGTGAACCTGACCTCAGCCTTCCTTTGCTGCAAGAAGGTGATTCCTGTCATGCGATCCCGAAAACAGGGCTCGATCATCAACATTTCCTCCTTGGCGGGGACTAGGGGGATCGTCAATCGCAGCCCCTACTGTGCCTCCAAGTGGGCCATGATCGGCATGGCCAAGGCGGTAGCCTGGGAAGTAGGAGCTGATAACATCCGCGTCAACGTGATTTGCCCCGGCGCGGTGGAAGGGGAAAGGATCGAGCGGGTCATGCATAAAAGGGCCCGGGATCACGGCTTGACCTATGAAGAAATGATCGCCAAGACCACGAGCGATACCCCCCTGCGCAGGTTTGTGACCCCCGAAGAGATAGCGGCAACGGCTCTTTTCTTGGCCAGCGACGAATCAGCGGGAATTACGGGTGAGGTAGTCATCGTGTCTGGCGGCCGGCGCTAGAACCTTCGCGAAGAAAGCCGCCTTCAGTTGCTGAAGGCGGCTTCAACTGTTAGCAGGGACTAGTTATCCTACTTGTAAGGCTCGAAGTCGACGCTGACGGTCTGGATATGCCGCTCACCGTCGGGCCCGGGATCGACTTGGATGACGTTGATGGAGTGGATCATGTTCTGCCAGACGTCACAAGTTGCCTTGCCCAGGGGCGTTTGTAGATCCTTGGTCTCGCGCAGGGCATCCCGGATGCGCTTGCGGGTCTCCTCGAGGGGGCGCATGTAGTGCTTGCCGTTCTCGGTCTTCAGCACATCGGCCCGTTTAATGGCGTCGGCCAGAATGAGCATGCCCGTGCTGGTCCAAGTAGTATCCGTATCGGGCATGATCCCCCACTTCTCGTTCATCTGTTTGATATGCTCCTGCTGATAAGGATCGGTGTTGGTCCAGCTAAAGTCGGCCAGGCTGTAGACGCCATAGACCGTGTCGCCGGCGATGTCCCGGGTGGTTTGCGTCGAGTAGGAGGCGGAACCTACGAAGTCCAAGTGATCCAATCCCAATTCCTTTCGCTGCCGGAGAATGATCCCGTCATCCTCGGAGCGGGTTCCCCAGCCGAAGACGGCGGTGGCGCCGCTGTCTCTGATGGCCATCCACTGGGCGGTGTAATCCTTGGTCCCCGAAGCATACTTCTGCACCGTGACCGGCTCGATGTCATACAGCTCTTTCAAGGCCCGGGCAGTCTCCTGGTAGCCGCCGGTGCCGAAGGAGTCCGAGTCGTGGAGGGCGGCGATTTTCTTATGCCCGAGGCCTTCCACCAGGAACTTGGCCATGGCGGTGCCGACGGTCCGGTCGTCGCAGCGAACGCGGAACATCCACGGGTTGCGCAGTTCGCTGAGGGACCA
>JAAYLE010000033.1 GCA_012522085.1 Bacillota bacterium
CATGGTACCCCCAAGGGGATTCGAACCCCTGCCTTCGCCGTGAAAGGGCGGTATCCTAGGCCACTAGACGATGGGGGCATGGTGAGTCATGGAGGATTCGAACCTCCGACACCCGGATTAAAAGTCCGGTGCTCTACCAGCTGAGCTAATGACTCGTCAGCAAGACACAGTATACAGGAAGGCTTCCCGCCTGTCAAGGCCAGTCTGGTGAACATGTGTTCTCCCCAAGTCTCCAAACCGCCCTGGCCTCATGCACGCGGGAAGGATGGCAGAAACTACCTGCATAAAGCCCGTTTTCCCTGCACATACTCCCCTTGGAGGCTGACAAACGTCCTGTGGTTTGGACTCGAACCGATAGGTTCAAACAGCATGTTCCTTCGCCAAAAGGACTGCTGTAGGTTGCCGAGCAACTTGTCCAACCACTCGACCTCTTTCGTCAGCCTCCTTTCCGTGGAGGAAACAAAGCCCCGCAAAGCGAAACACATGGTGATGCGTTATTGCGGGGAGGTATTGCCCAATTGAAAGTCATCATCCCTGTGGCCGGCGTTGGGACGCGCCTTCGGCCCCACACCCATACTGTTCCAAAAGCCCTGGTCCATGTGGCCGGAAAGCCGATCTTAGGCCATATCCTCGACTCCCTCGAACCCGTCGGGGTGACAGAAGTCGTCCTCGTCGTTGGGTACCTGGGCGAACAAGTCATCGACTATGTGCGGGAAAACTATTCTTTCCAGGTCCATTTCGTCGAACAAGAAGAACGGAGGGGCCTAGGCCACGCCATCTACCTGGCCCTCCGCTCTATAGGTCCGACCGATGAGCCCTTCCTCATCGTACTGGGGGACACTATATTCTCCGGAGATTTGCCGGGGGTAATCGCGGCCCAGACGACGGCCATCGGCGTTAAAGAAGTCCCCAACCCCCAAAACTTCGGGGTCGTTGAAATCAACAACGGACACATCACCCGGCTGGTGGAAAAGCCCATCGATCCCCCGAGCAACTTGGCAGTTGTGGGGGTCTACTACATCCAACACCCGCCGTTGCTGATGGAGTGTCTGGAAAGGATCATCCGGGAGGACATTCGCTCCAAAGGAGAATACCAACTGACGGACGCCCTCCAGTTGATGCTGGAGGACGGGGAGGTCATGAAAACCTTCCCCGTGGGCGACTGGTTCGATTGCGGCTCCCCCGCGGCGCTCCTCAGCACCAATAGGGTCCTCCTGGAGCGCTTGGGCCGAGAGGTTCAGATCCCCGGGTCGATTATCATTCCCCCGGTCTGGATCGATCCTGCGGCCAAAGTTGAAAGCTCCATCATCGGTCCTTACGTCTCCATCGCCGGTGGAGCTCAGATCTCATCCTCCATCATCCGCAACACCATTATCAACAAAGGGGCCCGGGTGGAAAACATCCTCCTGGATGCCTCCCTAATCGGCGAGCGGGCGCTGGTGAATGGGGCCCATACGGTGCTTAACATCGGCGATTCATCCAGCATCGAGATGGTCCTTTAGGACGTATTTCCCCAGGGCCACGGCCACCCCGTCCCCATCACAGTCGGCGGTGATGAAATCGGCCCTGTCCTTGACCACTTGTTCCGCATTCCCCATGGCAACGGCAACGCCGGCGACTTTGAGGAGGTCCAGGTCATTATGGCTGTCCCCAATGGCCAGGATCTCCTCCGGGTCGATGCCCATTTGCCGGGCGAGCCACAAGAGGGCCCTGCCTTTCGATGCCTGGGGATGGATTATTTCCAAAGAATCGGCCCGGGAGCGGGTGATGCCGATGGCCTGCCCAAGCTCCTCCCGGAGGGATGATTCCACCACCGCTAGAACCTCCGGCTCCTCGATGATCACGATCATGCTCGGCGGGCCGACCTTGGCCGGGATGCGGACCACATCCTCAACCAACTCCGCGGCTACCCGGAAGCGCCGGGCAAAGTCCTTAGACTTTTCCCACCCCCGATCACAATAGAGGACATCCCGCACATAAGCCTTAGCATAGACATCATGCCGGGCGGCGATCTGTAATACCTTGGTGGCCGCAGCAACATCTAAAGGGCAGCTCCGCCAGATGCGCCGGTTAAGGTCGGTGATCAAAGCCCCATTATAGTTGATCATGGGCACGTCGATCCCCAGCTGCCGGGCGTAATAGACAACCGCGGAAAACATCCTGCCCGTAGCAAAAGTCACCTGCACCCCCCGGGCTTTGGCTTGTTCGATTGCCTGCCTCGTCGCCGGCGTCACTTCCTTGTCGCTGTTGAGGAGCGTGCCGTCCATGTCCATGGCAACAAGCCTGATCCTAGCCATCAGGCTCCCCCCTCTCCCAAGCAAAGGCCGCCTCGGAGTTGGTCCACAGGATGGGCGCCAGCTCCTCCAGGGACATCCCCTTTATCTCCGCCAGGCGCGCAGCCACCAAGGCTACATGGGCCGGTTCATTACGCTTGCCCCGATGGGGAACGGGGGTGAGGTACGGACAGTCGGTCTCCACAAGGAGCCGATCGAGGGGAATCCCTTCCGCAACGGCCGCCAACCGGCGGGCGTTGGTGAAGGTCAAGGGGCCGGCAAAGGAGATGAAAAGCCCCATTCCCATAGCTTCCTCGGCCATCTCCAAACTGCCGGAGAAGCAGTGGAGCACTCCCCCAACTTCCTCGACCTTTTCTTCCCGTAGCACCTTTAAGGTATCGGCATGGGCGTCCCGACTGTGGACGATGACCGGCAAGTTCAACCGCCTGGCAAGGCGGATGTGCTCCCGGAAAGACTCAATCTGGGCCTCCCGGGGAGAGTGGTCGTAGTAGTAATCAAGGCCCGTCTCCCCGATGGCGACCACCCGGGGGGACCTGCAAAGCCCGGCCAGATCCTCGAGGGCATCGGTAGTTGTCGTCGAGGCATCATGGGGATGGATGCCAACGGCCGCATAAAGCTCGGGATACTGGTCAGCCAGCCGCAATCCCTCGATGGAGGAGGGCAGATCCCAGCCAATGGTGATGATCCGATCTACCCCCGCCTCACAGGCCCGGGCCAGGATCCTGTCCAGCTCCCCCCCATAGTCTTCGTGGGTCAGGTGTGCATGGGTATCGATCAGCCTGATCATCTTATCTTCGACCCCGCAGGCAGCTCTTCGTCCACCGTCAAGGCCCGCACCCGTCCATCATCGGCCACTGCGGCCAAGACCATCCCCTGGGAAAGCTCGCCGCGGATCTTGGTGGGCTTTAAGTTGGCGAGTAACGCCACGTTCTTCCCCACCAGCTCTTCCGGCTTGTAGTGCTGGGCCAGGCCCGCGACGATCTGTCTTTCTTCACTGCCCAAGTCTACTTTTAGCTTCAGCAGCTTGTCCGCGCCGGCGACCCTCTCCGCCGCGATGACCCGGGCAAGGCGGATATCCAGCCGGGCGAACTCTTCGATGTCAATCTCAACCGTTGACTTTGCAGGCGCCTTGGCCGGCGGCTCCTTATCCTCATCTTCAATGCGGGGGAACAAGGGGCTGCCGGGACGAATGGCAGTGCCTGACGGCATCTCGCCCCAACGGACCTCGCCGAGCAAGTGAGCCGTCAGTTCATCATCCAAGCCCAACCGATTCCAGATCTCCTTCGCGGTGGAGGGAATGAAGGGGTAGACAAACAAAGCGATCCACCGGATGGACTCGGCCAGGTTGTACATGACGCGGGCCAGTTCATCCCCCTTGGACTCATCCTTAGCCAGGGCCCAGGGAGCCGCCTCGTCGATGTATTTGTTCACCGCGCCGATGAACCGCCAGATAGTCGCCAAGGCGGTGCTCAAGTCCAGCTCCTCCATCAAGGAGACCAGCTTCGCCTTGGTATTGGCCGCCTCTTCCCGAAGGGCCGCATCGATGGGGCGCTCCGGTCCCGGCTCAGGTACGATGCCCTTGTAGTACTTCTTCATCATGGCCGAGCTGCGATGGACCAAGTTGCCAAGGTCATTGGCCAGGTCGGCATTGATCCTGCCAACTAACGCCTCCCAGGAGAAGTTGCCGTCGGATCCGAAGGAGATCTCCCGGAGGAGGAAGTAGCGGATGGCATCCACCCCGAACCGATCGATGAGGACCAGGGGGTCGACCACGTTGCCCTTGGATTTGGACATCTTGTCGCTGTCAAACAGCAGCCACCCGTGGCCGTAGACCTTCTTGGGCAGCTCCAATCCCGCGGCCATCAGGATGATGGGCCAGATGACGCTGTGGAAGCGGACGATCTCCTTGCCAACTAAGTGGACGTCGGCCGGCCAGTACTTCTGGAACATCGCCGGGTCATCTAGGTAGCCGATGCCCGTCAGGTAGTTGGTCAAAGCATCGAACCAAACGTAGATGACGTGACCTTCGTCGATGGGGACGGGGATCCCCCAGCTGAAGGAGGTGCGTGAAACGCACAGGTCCTCAAGGCCGCTCTTGATGAACTGGATCATCTCATTGCGCCTGCTCGTCGGCTGGATGAAATCCGGGTTGGCTTCAATGTACTCCAGCAGCCGATCCGCGTACTTGGACATCCGGAAGAAATAGCTTTCCTCCTGCAGCAGTTCTACCGGCCGGCCGCAGTCGGGGCAGTTGCCGTCGACTAGGCGGCTTTCGGGGAAGAAAGTCTCGCAAGGGGTGCAGTACCAGCCTTTGTACTCCCCTTTGTAGATGTCCCCCTTCTCGTAGATCTTGCGGAAGAGCTCCTGCACCACCCGGCAGTGGCGCTCTTCCGTGGTGCGGATGAAATCATCGTAGGCAATATCTAGCTTTTGCCAAAGATGCTGGAAGCCTTTGACGATCTCATCCACGTACTCCTTGGGGGTCTTGCCCCGCTCTTTGGCGATCCGCTCGATCTTTTGACCATGTTCATCGGAGCCCGTCAGGAAAAAGACGTCTTTGCCGCATAGCCGATGGTAGCGGGCGATGGCATCGGCGGCCACAGTAGTGTAAGCATGGCCGATATGCAGCTTATCACTGGGATAGTAGATGGGTGTGGTGATGTAAAAGGTGTTCTTGCCCAATGCAAAAGCCTCCTCTAAGTAAAATAAACCCTTCGCCCCGTGACAGGGGCGAAGGGTTATACGCGGTACCACCCTGCTTTGCCATCACCTCACGGTGATGACCTCTTCGGGTACTAAATCAATACCCTAGCACGATAACGGGTGCACGACCCAACAGGGTCTACCGGCACGGCCTACTTCGCGTTTCAGCCTGCAGCTTGGGGGCCATCTTCAACAGACCTTAGGTGCCGGCTCCCACCTGCCCCGGCTCTCTAGGACCATCGGGTCTGCCTACTCCTCCCCCGCATCGCTTTGCGCTCAATGCTATTTTCACCCCAAATATAGCCGATCATCCGCTCCCTGTCAAGGAGCGTCACGTTTTTCCCCGGCGACCTCTTCACCAAACAGACCAACCACATAGCTAAGGATCAAGGCGACGATGGCACTGCCGATCACATTGACTCCATCTAGCATCCAGCCCCAAGCGCCAAGATACTTGCCGCCAATCCAGGCGCCGACAATACCAGCAATAATGGCACCCCACAAGTGACCTGGATACTCCCGTCTCATGAGATACGCTTCCGTGATCCAACCGAGAATCGCACCGACGATCAGGATGGCGATCCAACCCACACTAGACACCTCCCTTCAATCTATGTCCGATTCCCACTGCCGGTATTATATGTTACTGTCCAGCGGGCTTCTTTAGTACCGGCCGGAAGGACCCTTCTTTGGATACAAGTTGGATCAGAAGCTAAGTCCGCTCCTTGAGGGGTCAAAATTAGTTGGAATTATATCTTTTTGTTTGTTATCAATATCATACCCCAAGACTTGCTCCATCGCAAGGAAAGGGGCAACAGGGCCGCCTCGAACCCCCAGGCGATGGGGCTTTGATCCCACCGACCTGCTGGCAGCCCCATTGACCTCTTTCTACGATGCCCCCGATTAGTTCTTTTCAGAGCTCATTGCTAATCCTCTGATTTCCCTTTCCACTTTCGTTAGGCTTGATAACAAAGGATGGACAATAGCATCTCTCGTGCTTGCTGAATGCACTCTGGACTATCGTCTAGCAGGCAGGGGCTTATCACGGATGGAACCTAGAGGATATTATGTGACCGTTGTCTTAATGGAGAGAGGCAATGGACCGGCTTTTCGAGAGGCGTTTTCTGCAGTCAGGTATTGTGTTCTGTGTGTCCCGCGCCACAGCAAGAAGCGTCTGCAAAAGACTGAAGCTATGTATGAGCAGATGAGGGATCAGCTTCTGCGGTACTTGGCGGATAATGCCCAGGGCTGGTTAGGTGTTGTCATGAGCTGTCCCGGTGCTGGATGAGCATGGTAAGGCTCTGACTATGGGATCTAGAATCCGTCAGCTCGTTTGACGATGTCTCCACCCATCCATAGCAGTGACACACCGGCAAGATGTGCACTTTCCTTGTTGTTCAGGGCTTGTCCACTATCTTGTGGTGGCCGATATCCAGAAGCAGAATCACTGCCTCGTCACCGTACTTCCAGAGAACCCGAATGTCCCTGTTTACTCTGCACTCGAAAATGGCGTCCAACCCGTACTTTTCGTGTTTGCAGAGAAGGGTGAAAGGGATTCTCTATCAAGATGTTGAGCTTCTCCGCCGCCCTTCTCTGCTCGTGCTCAGCCGTTTGAGG
>JAAYLE010000034.1 GCA_012522085.1 Bacillota bacterium
TCCTTAGCTTCATCCCAGCTGCCGCTGTTGATGACAACAAAGGCCAGGGCGCCCAGAAGGAAGATCACGACTATAGCAATGAGGGTGCGCAGGGCCGCTCGAACGCCTCCCCGAGGGCCCCCGAAAGGGGACGCGGTACGGGAATCTTCACGCGGCCCGTAGAAATAATAGTCGACCACATCGGCGAAGTACCTGATGCCCCTTTCGGCCGTATCCCGACTGTTGGTGTGGGCTCCTACTTCCAACAGGACATTGAGCGGCGTCAGGTCCTGGTTGTAGTTGCCCCGCCCGAAAAAGATCCCTTTCACTAGGCCCGGGTAGACCATGTCGGCGACCTTCTTTAGGCTTTGGGCATACTTGCGGTTGACGGCGAAGTTCTGGTTCGCCCGGCCTACGACCAACTGCACCCCCGTCACCCAGACGCCGTCTTCTATTTCCACCGCATACTGGTCGGGAGGGGCCGCATCTCGATGGACATCGAAAATCGCATCAGGCCCCTTGCCGATTAAGCGGAGCACCGTGGCCCGGGAGCGGCGATAAGCCCCTCGATTATGGGGCAAGTGCAGGCTTTCATCGTGAAACACGGGGATGCCCAGCTCCCTCAAGGCATCAGCCATGACCTTCCCTACCTGATGGATCCCGCCCTTGCCATTGATGCTGTGGGTGCCATCGGTAGGCACGTAAGACTCGGCATTGTGGGTGTGGTAAATGCCGATCCCGCGAGGCTCCCTAGCCTTGCCAGCGGCGGCCTCCAAGCCCGACAGGTCGGACAAGTAGTACCGTTCCTCGGGGAGTTCCACCTGTTCGACGAATCTAGCTCTAGCCACTTCCCCCTCCACCTCGGTGACTTCAAAAAGACGATTGTCCGAGGTTAGATATTGATCGCCCGGCTCGATGCTTCGCGCACTGACCAGGAGGACATTGCCTTCCTCATCGATCAACCGCATATAGCTCCCCTGGTAGAGATGATCGTCCAGGGGGCTGGCGAAGACGATCATAGGCGGCAGGAGAATGGCGAGGAATGCTGCCAGAACCAGCCTACGGCTCCCCGTCGACATCGTCGTCCTCCTTATCCCCAATCAAAACCTCCCGGTGGATCCTTTCCCGGACCTCCCCCACCAGCTCCGCGAGGAGGACAGCTCCAACGCCGGAAATCAGCAGCACATCAAAGAGACCTGCCCCACCTAGGACCAATGCTGGTTCCTCGACAGACCCCACTCCCAAGACCGCGGTCAGCTCAGCTAGGGTCAGTCCCCCCACCGCGGAGGCAAATGCCAGCCGGCGGGAGCGCCCGAGGAGATAGCCTAAGAGGGCCGCAATCAATCCTGCTGTATAGACCGGATCCACATCCCAAAGGGCAAAGCCGGGTTCGACGGGCAGGAGCCTGTCGGTCAAGAGGACGAGGAGCATCACTCCTACGGTGGCAGCAATACCCCTTGCCTTTTCCGCAGGGCTATCGCTGGTGACAATCAAGTAGATGGCCACCCCTAATGGGATGATGCCGCCGATGTTGATGCGAACGCCTCCGGGAAGGGGGATCGCAGGCAGATAGTACCCGCCGACCATGCAAAGGAGCAGAATTAGAGCCGAGCGGTCGGTCAGCCTCATCCGATCTAAGACCCGCTCGGCGAGGCCGAAGAAGATTAAGGCGCTGATGATGACCAGTAGGGAGATGCCGGGAGCAAGGCGAAGCATTTGTGTTCCCCCTCCAAGTTGCTTCGCCGCTATTTTTCCCCTCCCCAGCGACACTTTATCCGTAAATGGACACCCGGCCCCTCTTCGCCTTCCTTCAGACCTGGAGGGAGCCCAAACAGTGGAGCCCCCATCAATTGATGGGGGCTTCCCATTAAGCTAAGTACTTCGTCGGCTCGCGCAAGAACTTCTGCTTGCATTCCTCCGAACAGAAGTAGTAGGTCTGGCCGTCGTACTCGGCCTTGACTTCAACTTGGTCCTCA
>JAAYLE010000214.1 GCA_012522085.1 Bacillota bacterium
CCAGATCAATGCGGTGCCTTTGCGAACCGGGCAAGAAACACCGCCCGCGACACAGCCGGAGGAGAGTTGAGCCTCTGTGCTGATCCGCTAGGATGAGAAAGAAATAAATTTTAGGAAGGAAAAACCGTTGGGAGGGAGAATAATAGTCAATCGGCAAACTGAATAAGCAAGTGGGTGCCGTTCTCATACGGAGAATAGGAAATCAGGTGTGAGTCCTGAGCAGTCCCGCTACTGTGAAGGTGAGCTGTCCTGCATTATGCCACTGGGTTTTGGTCCTGGGAAGGCGCAGGGTAGCGATGAGCCCAAGCCAGGAGGCCTGCCCATTTGTGAGGTAAAGTCCCTCGGGAGAAGGGGGTGGCCTGCAGGATGATGGTAAAGTCCTCAGCTTAAGTGCTGGGGGCTTATTTTATTCAACAGGAGGGAAAAAGAATGTCGACGATGGAAAAAGATGTGGGAGTGTCGGTAAGCAAGCAAGTGGCTCGGATGGCGGTGTTGGTGGCATTGAGCGGTGTTGGGGCCTTCATTAAGATCCCAAGCCCGACGGGAACGGTGGCGTTGGACTCGGCTCCCGGGTATTTAGGAGCACTGGCCTTTGGCTCCAAAGAGGGCGCTTTGATCGCCGCCTTGGGACATCTGCTCAGTGCGGGGACAGTTGGTTTTCCGCTGTCGCTGCCGCTCCATCTGTTTGTTGCAGCGCAAATGGCCCTCTTTGCGGCGGTCTTTGGCTACTTGCAGAGGCGGGTTGGCATGGGGACCGCGGTGGTCGCGGCTTCGCTGCTGAACGGAGTCGGCGCGCCGGCCATCTTTGCCCTGTTGCCCGGTTTCGGGCCTGCGTTTTTTGGCGCCATGCTCTTGCCCTTGCTTGTAGCCTCGACGGTCAATGTGGTGGCGGCTGCCCTGTTGTTCAAAGCGCTGAGGAAGATATTCTAAGGAAGGGAACGGAATGGGTCCGAAGATAAAGCAATTGCGAGATGTGACCGTGATCGACTTGGCCGAGGGTCCCTTGCTGGTGGTGGCCTGCGATTCTTTGGGGGCTATCGGCCCGAAAGAAAACGATCTCGTTAGAGTTCCGGGATACGTCGTTGGTCGGCTGACAAGCCGAGTAGGCTTGTTGGAAGTGATGAGCACCGGAGCGCGGCCTTTGGTGCTCATCAACGCCCTGGCTGTGGAGATGAGTCCTACTGGAGAGGAAATCATCGCCGGGATCAAGGATGAGGTGGCCGGGGTTGGGCTAGAGGGAGACCTAGTGATCACCGGCAGTACCGAAGAGAATGTTCCGACCAGAGAAACCGGCATGGGGTTGACTGTGATCGGCGCCGTGGAGAGGGAGAACTTCAGAGTCGGGTCGAGCATGCCAGGGCAGCTCATCGCCTGCATTGGGGTGCCCAAGGTCGGTGCAGAAGTCTCCCTCGATGATCCCGAAACAGTTGACTTGCTTTTGCTCAAGACCCTATTGGAGCTCGACTACGTGTCCGACATAATCCCCGTCGGGTCGAAAGGGATCGGCTACGAAGCAGGCGTCTTGGCAGCGACGGCGGGATTGAAAGCTGCCTTCGACACCCGCCTTGACCTGGAAAAATCAGCGGGACCGGCAACTTGCTTGTTGACCTCCCTATGGCCGGATAAGCTTGAGGACCTTGCCCGGGCCGTCGATCGGCCGGTGGCGGCAGTTGGACGTCTGATCGGCGGCTGAGGGTTGTATGGAGATATGGGAATGGGCTACAATTGTATTGCTGAGGAAATTCTGACAAAGGCGGTGGTCAAGGTGCGGGTAACCTTCCTAGGACATGCCTGCTTCCTCGTTGAAGCATCAAACAAGAAGGTAATCATCGATCCTTTCTTGTCGGGCAATCCCCAGGCGGCAATGAAGCCGGAGGAGGTTGAGGTGGACGCTGTCTTAGTCACCCATGGCCATGGGGATCACTTGGGGGACGCCATTGCGATCGCCAAGGCCAACGGGGCGCTGGTAGTTGCACCTTACGAACTGGCCCTGTACTGTGAACGACATGGAGCCAAGGCTCACCCGATGCAAATCGGTGGTGCCCGTCAGTTCCCCTTCGGCTGGGTGAAGCTGACCCCGGCTTGGCATGGCTCTGCGGTGGTGGATGACGGCATCGAATACACGGGCAACCCATGCGGCTTTCTGTTTAGAGCTGCAGGGAAGACCATCTACCATGCGGGGGACACAGGCCTTTTTGGGGATATGGAGCTCATCGGCAAGAGGGAGAAGATCGATTTGGCCTGCCTGCCCATCGGTGACAACTTTGTCATGGGTCCGGAGGATGCCGCGTACGCGGTGGAGCTGCTCAGGCCCGGGGTAGTCGTTCCCATGCATTACAATACCTTTGAGCTCATTCGCCAAGACCCTGAGGAGTTTGCCAAGCTAGTCGGCGACAAGACTGAGTGCCGCATCCTCCAACCCGGTGAGGGGCTGGAACTCTGAAAGGGGATGCCAATTGACCCTAGAAGAGCGTGTTCAGGATAAGATCTTGCTGTTTGATGGGGCCATGGGGACGATGCTCCAGGGTGCCATTTCTCCCGGCAGCCCTCCGGAGCTGCTCAATCTAGAGAAGCGGGACCTCATCAAAGGGATCCATGCCCAGTACTTGGCCGCCGGCTGCGATATCATCGAAACGAACACCTTTGGCGGCAACCGGATTAAGCTCGCCGCCCACGACGCCGGAGACCTGGTCCGAAGGGTGAATGAAGAAGGGGCCGCCCTGGCTAGGGAAGCGGCTGGGGATAAATATGTGGCTGGGGCCATTGGACCGACGGGCAAGTTCTTGGAGCCTTGGGGAGAGCTTAGTTTCTTCCAGGCCCGGGATATCTTCGCCGAACAAGCGGCAGCCCTGGCTGCGGGAGGGGCGGACTGCATCATCATCGAGACGATGACCGATCTGCAAGAAGCACGGGCTGCTTTGCTTGGGGCCAGGGAGGCGACTTCCTTGCCCATCATCGCGCAGATGAGCTTCGCCTCATCAGGGCGAACGATGGGCGGAACGGATCCAGGCACGGCGGGATGGATCTTGGCCCGGATGGGGGCTTGGGCTGTGGGCAGCAATTGTGGTGTGGGCTCCGAGCAGATGGTCCAGCTTATTGGACACATGATCGATGTGCCTGCCCACCTATCGGCCCTGCCCAACGCGGGGATGCCTCGCATGGAGGGGGGGAAGACTGTCTATCCCGAGACCCCCGGGGAGATGGCCCAGTATGTGGAGGACTTCGTGGACTTAGGGATTAACCTCCTGGGAAGCTGCTGCGGGAGCAGCCCGGATCATACCCGAGCTTTGAAGGGGACTCTAGGTGATCGCCGGCCGGTCAACAGAAAGCCCCGCCGCGGCTTGGTTCTAGCCGGCATGAGGTCCCATACCGTTTTGGAAGCTGAACTGCCGGTGGCCATGAGTGAGCTCAATGGGTCACTGGACCGGGTGGACTGGCTCCAATTGGGGGAGGCCATGGCCCAAACGGGCGATCTTGCCTTGTGGGATTTGCGGGGAAGCGGAAGGGAACTGGAAGGACTGATTCAGGCTGTTGATGCTTTTCAGTTGGCCGGGGGGAGCAAACTGGCGGTGGCCGCCAGTGATCCCCAGTACCTGGAAGGGGCCCTAGCCCGCTATGCTGGTCTGGCCTTAGCCTGTTGGAGCGGGGAGTGGGATGAGAATCCCGATCCTTTCTTGAGTCAGGCTCGTCGTTTTGGGGCGGGAGTGCTTCTTCCCGGGGGAGCAGGACTTGAACAAAGGATCAAGCGCTGCCAAGAGGCGGGCTTTGCCCGCGGGGAGCTGGCGGTGTTAGTTAGAGAGCCTGTGGACCTCCTTTATCCGTTGGAGGTCTAGATCGAGCTTCCCCCGCCGGGGGAAGTCTCTTTTTGGGGGTTGCAGCGTGACCGAAAGAATTAAACGCATTGCCGCGAAGCTGAAGGACAGATACGGCGAGCCGCGGCCTAAGTGGCCGGAGGATACGTTAGATGTATTGGTTCTGACGGTGCTTAGTCAAGCGACAACCGATGCCAACCGGGATCGGGCTTTCCAAAGCTTCAAAGAGGCTTTTCCAACCTACGATCTGGTCATGGCGGCATCGGATGAGGAAGTGGCCCGCGCGATTATGAGCGGGGGGTTGGCCTTTCAGAAGGCCCCTCGCATCAGGGCCATCCTGGCTCGCCTGAAGGAAGAACGGGGGGAGTACTCCCTCGATTTTCTGGCTTCGATGGATGATGAAGCGGCGATGGACTACTTGCAGAGCCTGCCGGGGATTGGGCCTAAGTCGGCTGCATGCATCATGCTGTTTGCCTTTGACCGCCCGATCTTTCCCGTCGACACCCATATTCACCGCGTTGCCAGCCGCCTGGAGCTAGTCACGAACAATTCGACGCCAGAGAAAACCCAAGCCAAGTTGCAGTCCCTAGTTCCCCCCGACCTTGTCTACAGTTTCCATTTGAATCTCATCGAGCACGGCCGCCAAGTCTGTCGCGCCCAAAGCCCCCGCTGCGATGAGTGCATCTTGCTGGATGAATGTCCAGTGCATAGGGATGGGGCCCTAGGTTCATCCTAGCTCCAGGGGGATTTGCATGGAGAGGGAACGACGCATCGAGGAAATCATGCAGTTTATCGATGAGAACCGGGAATCGTATGCATCCCTGGCCGTTTGTCGGCGGGCCCTGGAACGGGGGCTGGCAGCCGTCGACAACGAGGCGATCCAGCGACTGGAACAGAGACTACAGACGATCCCCGAGGACGAGCTGGAGGCTTATTACTATATCATTAAATAAGGTCCCTGATTGGGAGACGAAAATGGAGAGAAGAATCAGGCGGGGAATTGGATACTTGACTTTGATGACCCAAATCGGAGCCATCATGGTCGTCTCCGTGTCCCTGGGCATTTACCTTGGCCGTCTGATCGACCTTTACTTGGGCACCCAGATCTTGTTCACCATGATTCTGTTGGTTGCGGGCGCGGCAGGGGGGATTGTCTCGGTGTACAGGCTGGTCCAAGGATTGGTGAAGCAGGATTAAGAATGCTTGTTGAAAGCTGCAAGCAGGCCGGTGGGCGGCGATCGCCGCCGTTTTTTTGTGGAGGTGGGCTCATGGGGCCCGGCCGGCAAGATTCATGCCGGTGGGAGTTGGGGCAGGAGGGAATAGATGCTTGGAGGCGAAGAGGTTATAGGGATCACAAGGAGGAGGCAGGTGAATGGTCCCTAGGGGACCTGATGATTGATGTTAGCCGTCATTGGCGGAACGGGGCTGTATGACCCTGGATTTCTGGCCGGGGCGAAGGAGCAGGTGATCAAGACGCCTTACGGGGAGGCTTACGTCCTCATGGGGGAAGGCCCTCGGGGCCCGGTGGCGTTCATGGCTCGCCATGGCCGCAGCCATGGCATCCCTCCCCATCTTGTCAATTACCGCGCCAATATCTGGGCGCTGGACAGCATCGGCGCCACCGGCATTTTGGCCACGGCAGCCGTCGGCTCCCTGCGGCGGGAACTGGCGCCTGGTTCCTTTCTGCTCCTTGACCAATTCATTGATTTTACGAAAACCCGCATCAGCACCTTTGCTGAGGACAAGGTAATCCATGTGGATTTTACCCGGCCCTATTGTCCTCGCCTGGGGGGATATTTGGTTGATGCCGCCCGCCGGTTAGGGATCGAGCTTGAAGAGCAGGGCTGTTATGTTTGTACGGAGGGGCCTCGCTATGAGACCCCTGCTGAGGTGAAGATGTTTGCCCAGCTTGGCGGCGATGTGGTGGGCATGACTAATGTCCCGGAGGTGGTCCTCGCCCGGGAGCTTGGGATCTGCTATGCGACGGTGGCGGTGGTGACGAACTATGGGGCGGGAATCGCCCCCGTTCCCTTGAGCCATGATGAAGTCGGCAGCGTCATGAAAAGCAACGCTGAGCGCCTACGTCGGCTCCTTCAGCTGACCCTTGAACTTGTCCCTCCGGAAGAAGGGCGATGTTGCGGGAAGGGGGATGGGTAGTGGGCAAGTGCCGGTCGTTAACATGGGATGGAGAAAAACTAGTCCTCCTCGATCAAACGAAGCTGCCCCGCGAAGTTGTCTACATCACCTGTCGCGATCATGGGCAAGTGGCCGCGGCGATCAAAGAGATGAAAGTGCGGGGGGCGCCGGCCATCGGTGCGGCCGCCGCCTATGGATTAGTCTTAGGCGCGAGGGAGGCTTCCCTTCGGGCTGATTTTTGGGATGCTTTGCTGGAGGTGGCCGAGACTCTGCGGAGCACCCGTCCCACCGCCGTCAATCTTGCCTGGGCCTTAGACCGGATGCTGCAAAAGGCCGCCGTTTTCCGGGACAATCCCCAGGAGGCCATTGCGGTCTTGACCCGGGAAGCCGCGGCGATCGCTTTGGAGGACGTGGAAGTGAACCGGGCCATCGGTCGCTATGGTGCGCCCTTGCTGCCCCAGGAAGGGGGAGTGCTCACCCACTGCAATGCGGGGGCCTTGGCGACCGTTGATTACGGGACCGCCCTTGGGGTGATCCGGGCCGCGGTTGAGATGGGCAAGAAGATTCGGGTCTTCGCATGTGAGACCAGGCCCTTCTTGCAGGGGGCGAGGCTGACGGCTTATGAGCTGCAGGCCGATGGCATTCCAGTCACGCTGATTACGGACAACATGGCGGGCTATGTGATGGGCCGCGGGCTGGTCGAGGCAGTGGTGGTAGGAGCCGATCGGGTGGCGGCCAATGGAGATGTGGCCAATAAGATCGGCACATACAGCCTGGCCATCTTGGCCCGGGAACATGGGCTGCCTTTCTATGTGGCTGCTCCTTGTTCAACCATCGATCTGGCGACCCCCGATGGCCAGGGCATTCCCATCGAAGAGCGCGCGCCCACAGAGGTGAGCCAGTTGGCGGGAATTCCAATCGCCCCGGAAGGGGTGGATATCCTTAATCCCGCCTTCGATGTGACGCCAGCTAAGTACATAACTGGCATCATTACCGAAAAAGGCCTGATCCAACCTCCTTATACCGAAGGTCTGGCGGCTTTGTTTGATAAGTGAACGTTGGTTTACCGGTAACTCTAGGAAGGGGTAGTCGAGATGACAGCAAAGGTCAGGGTGCGTTTTGCACCGAGTCCAACAGGTTACTTGCATGTAGGTGGTGCCAGGACCGCGCTTTTTAATTGGCTTTTTGCCCGCCACCACAACGGAGTTTTTGTGCTTCGCATCGAGGATACGGATCAAGCTCGTTCTACGCAGGCTTCGGTGGATGTCATCCTCGAAGCCCTCCAGTGGTTGGGCTTGGATTGGGATGAAGGACCGGAAAAGGGCGGCCCGTACGGCCCTTATTTCCAAACGGAGCGCTTGGATATCTATCGGGAGTATGCCCAGCGTCTATTGGATGAGGACAAGGCCTATCTTTGCTACTGCACTCCGGAGGAGCTGGAAATGCGGCGCCAAGAGGCCTTGGCGAGGGGTGAAGCCCCCAAGTATGACCGGCGCTGCGCGCAGTTGACGCCTGCTGAGCGTCGCCAGTTCGAGGAAGAGGGCCGGGTCCCTGTTGTTCGGTTTCGGTCGGGGGATAAGGGCCAGACAATTGTTGATGACCTGATCAGGGGCGAGGTGGTCTTCGAAAACGCGCTGCTCGATGATTTTGTCCTGATCAAGTCCGATGGTCTCCCCACTTATAATTACGCGGTGGTGGTGGACGATCACTTAATGGGCATCACCCACGTCATCCGCGGCGAGGATCATCTGTCCAATACGCCAAGGCAGATCCAGGTTTATGAGGCTTTTGGTTTTCCCCTGCCCCGATTTGCCCATATCCCGATGATTTTAGGTCCAGATCGGACTCGTCTTTCCAAACGCCACGGCGCCACTTCCGTGACCCAGTTCCGGGATGAAGGCTACTTAAGTGAGGCGATGCTTAATTATCTTGCCCTGCTGGGCTGGGGTTACGATGACAAGCGGGAGTTGTTTACCAAAGAAGAGCTGATCAAGTATTTCGCCTTGGAGAAGGTATCCAAGAACCCCGCCATCTTTGATCAAAAGAAGCTTGACTGGATGAATGGCGTCTACTTGCGCGAACTCTCCCTCGAGGGGCTGGTCGCAGCAGTCCTGCCCCTGATGATCCAGGCGGGATATTTCACCGCGGATGAAGCGGATTCTCAGCGGCCCCGGGTGGAAGGGATCTGTTCGGCCCTGCAGACGAGGGTGAAAACCGTAAAAGAGCTGGTCGATACATCATACTACTTCTTCCAGGATGAGGTCGTCTACGACCCGGAAGCAGTCGACAAGATCCTCCGCAAGGATTACGTGCCCGATCTCTTGGCTACCCTCGTTGAGGAGTTCTTGCGTCTGGAGAAGTTCGATGTTCCTTCGATTGAAGGCGTCTTCCTTGGGCTGCAAGAGAAAACCGGCCGCAAGCTTGGGGACCTGATTCAGCCTGTGAGGGTTGCGGTGACCGGTCGGCGGGTGTCGCCGGGAATGTATGAGACGTTGGCCCTCGTTGGCCGGCCGAAGGCTTGTCAGAGGATGAAGCAAGCCGCTGAGATGGCGAAAAAGCCAGCTTCTGAATGATAATGTGCCTGCAAGGTGCAGGATAGGTTCTTGCATAGGAGTCATTGGTATGCTATAATGGACATCGCCGGTTGGGGGATGGTGTAATCGGCAACACAGCAGACTCTGGATCTGTTATTCCAGGTTCGAGTCCTGGTCCCCCAGCCAACTGGCCCCCATCGTCTAGCGGCCTAGGACATCGCCCTCTCACGGCGAAGGCAGGGGTTCAAATCCCCTTGGGGGTACCAACCGCAAATGTAACCCCTTCCTTGGAACAAGGAAGGGGTTTTTCCTATTGGCTAGGTGGTGACAGGATTTTGGCATGATCATCCAGAAGACATGAGCGGCAATTCCAGGAAGGAGTGCGGCTCGTGAATATCATCGGGATCGATGTTGGCGGAACGAACACCGATGCCGCGTTCATCCAGCACGGTCGCGTGGTGGGCATGGCCAAGGTTCCCACTAACCACGAGGAGCTAATCGAAAGCACGGAGCAGGCCCTCAATGAAATCATGGCCTACTGTCCGGACTCCCAACCAGCCCAGCTCCATCTGTCAACCACCCTGTCTACAAATGCGATCATTGAAGGAAATGGAGCGCCCGCGGCTGTTTTGGCAATGCCTGGGCCGGGTGTTAATTTGACCGGCCTCGACCTTGGCTTTCCCTTTTTCCCCGTGGGAGGTTACATCGACCACCGGGGGCGGGAAGTGGCGGCGCTAAATGAAGATGAAGTGCTTGCGGCGGCGAGATGGGCAAGGAGCGCTGGGGCTGAGGCATTGGCCATCGCGGGCAAGTTTTCCCATCGCAACCCGGTTCATGAACAGCAGGCGTGGGCAATCGTCGATGCCAGCGGTCTTGGCTTCAGCAACTTGACCTTAGGTCATCGCCTTTCGGGCAGGGCCAATTTTCCCCGGCGCATGGTGACCGCCTATCTCAACTCCCGGGTCGCGGGTCTCCAAACCCATTTTTGCCATATGATCGAGAATCTGCTGGGGACGGGCAGGTACCGGGCGCTCCAAGAGGTTTTAATCCTCAAAGCTGATGGGGGCACGATGTTCCTCTCCGAGTCCTGCTTACGCCCGGTGGAGACCATTCTTTCGGGGCCGGCGGCCAGCATCATGGGCGCCCAGGCCTTATCCAAGCATACCAAGAAGAACGCGGTGATCATTGACATTGGCGGTACGACCACCGATATTGCCGTCATTGTCGCCGGTGAACCGTTATATCAACGCCGGGGCGCCGATATAGCCGGCTATCGGACCCTGGTTCCGGCCCTTCTTACTCGCTCGATCGGCCTTGGGGGCGACAGTGAGATCCATGTGGAAGTCAGGGAAGGGGACGTTCATTTCCGCCTCGGCCCCAAGCGGGCGGGTCCCCCGGCGGCAATGGGAGGCGGCCGACCAACCCCAACTGACGCCGCGGTGGCTCTGGGGATGGCCAACGTCGGGGTTAGGGGGCGAGCGACAGAATCCTTAAAGAAGATGGCTGAGCCATTGGGACTATCGTGGCAAAGGGCCGCCCAAGGCATCATCGATGCCTTCACCCATCAATTGGTGGAGGCAGTTGAGGCGATTTATCAAAGGCTGGCGGGCATCCCCCTCTATACAGTATCGGAGATCCTGGCTCCCCCTGATTTTTACCCGCGGGTGATGATCGGGCTCGGTGGACCGGCCCAGGTATTCATTCCTCTGGCAGCCGAGTCCATGGGTCTTCCTTGGGAGATTCTGCCCTTCAGCGAGGGGGCTAATGCCATCGGGGCTGCAGCGGCAAGGCCCACCGCGGCCATCACCTTCCACGCGGATACGGAGCTGGAGGTGCTCACTATTCCGGAAATAGGTTGCCTGGGGAGGATCGATGGGGCTTTGCTTTTTGACCAGGCCAGGGCGCGAAGGGAAGCTTTAAGGCAAGCGGCCGGGCACGCCAAAAAACTTGGCCTGCCGGATCATGAGGATGTTTATATCGTGGAAGAGGAGAGTTTCAACGTGGTGCGCGGCTTTCATACAGTGGGCCGCATTTACAACATACGGGCCCAATTGCGGCCGCGAGTCCGGCGGATAGAGGTGACTAAGGACATTGCTGACCGCAAAGCATAAAGTAGGATTGGTCTTTTTCCCTGCCTTTGATTGGTGCATCACTCCCGATCATCCCGAACGTGAAGAGCGGCTGCTTTATACCCGGGATCAGATTCTCGAAGAGGGCCTACTGGATGTGGACGGAATCGAAGAGTACCGACCTTTCGTGGCGAAAGACAAACATATTCTCCGGGCCCATGTTTGCGTTCCAAGTGTTGCCGCGAGGGTGACCGAATCCCATCGCATCGCCGTCGGAGGAACGATGCTGGCCGCCGATTTGGTCCTGGACAAGAAGGTCGACCGGGCTTTTGCGCTGCTGCGCCCCCCGGGCCACCATGCCATGCGGATCGTCCACGGCTCGAGGGGGTTTTGTACTGTCAACAATGAGGCAATCATGGTCGAGCACATCCGTCACCGGCTGGGCCCCCAAACAAGGGTTGCCATCGTCGATACAGATGCCCACCATGCCGATGGCACCCAAGATATTTTCTACAACGACCCAGGTGTGCTGCATATTTCCATCCATCAAGATGGTCGGACCCTCTATCCTGGTACGGGGGACATCCAGGAGCGGGGAGGACCTGCCGCCTATGGACAAACGGTGAACATTCCCCTGCCGCCGGGCACGGGCGATGAGGGTCTGCTTTATGTAATGGAAAAGGCGGTCATGCCCATCCTCCAGGATTGGGGGCCAGACATCATCATTAATGCCGCCGGGCAGGACAACCACTTCACCGACCCGCTGACAAACATGAACGTCAGCGCAGGTGGCTACGCGCGCTTAACCGATATGCTAGAGCCGGACATCGTCGTCCTGGAAGGCGGATACTCCATCGAAGGTGGTCTGCCCTATGTGAACGTGGGGATCCTTTTGGCTTTGGCCGGCCTTGATTACAGTCATGTCAGGGAGCCGGTTCGTTATCCGACCCAGCCCCCCCAAGTAATGGGCCAGATCAAGAAGATTACAGAGACGGTCAATCGATTGTGGGCCCTGCGAGACCAAGTCGACAGGAGCCGGCTGTTTGGCAAGGGGGAATACTTCCGCCGGCAAAGGGCTATTTATTATGATACCGATAACTTATTGGAAGAACAGCTAGAACTCATCCGTCTTTGCCCAGATTGTCCGGGGTGGCGTTTAATCTACTCCAAAGCCAGCGGCTACTACTCATCCTTGACATCTAGAGGGCAGATTGCCGCCGTGGTGATCCCCTGGCTCGCTTGTCCAAAGTGCCGGGAAGAGGCTGAGGACAAGTATCAACTCATCGCCAAAGAGGGCCGCTGTCAGCAGGTGTTTCTCCAGGATGTGGCGGGGGATGTTTTTTGTTCCACCCGGCGGTGAGGGCGATAAGGTAGGAGCAGGTGAATATCGCCAGCCGGCTAGCCGGC
>JAAYLE010000215.1 GCA_012522085.1 Bacillota bacterium
CCGACGGGTGCTAGATCATAGCGCCGCGGGTCGTAAAACAGGCTTTCAAACAGGCCTCGGGCGCTTTCCGGGGTCGGCGGTTCGCCGGGCCGCAGCCTCTTATAGATCTCAATTAGAGCCTCTTCTTCATTACTCGTCGTATCCCGCTCAATGGTGTTGCGCAATACGACATCGTCGCCAAAGACCTCCATCAGCTTCTGACTCGTGCCCAGCCCCATGGCCCGCAGCAAAACCGTTGCGGGGATCTTGCGGGTGCGATCGACACGAACGCTGATGACATCGTTGACGTCCGTTTCAAATTCTAGCCAGGCGCCGCGGTTGGGAATTATGCTGGCTTGGTAAAGGTATTTCCCGCTGGAATGGCGCTCCCGGCTGAAATAGACTCCGGGGGAGCGAACCAGCTGGCTGACCACGACCCGTTCCGCTCCATTAATAATGAAGGTTCCCTGCTCCGTCATCAAGGGGAAATCCCCCATGAAGACTTCCTGCTCCTTGACTTCACCAGTCTCCTTGTTGATCAGTCTTACCTTCGCCTTCATCGGAGCAGCATAAGTCACGTCACGATCCTTGCACTCTTCGACCTCGTATTTCGGCTCCCCAAAGGTGAAATCAATGAATTCAAGGACCAGGTTTCCAGTAAAATCTTGAATCGGCGAGATATCTCGGAAAGTCTCCGCGATCCCCTCTTCCAGGAACCACTTGTAGGAGCGACGCTGGATCTCGATCAGATCCGGCATGTCCAAAATCTCTTTAATCTTGCCGAAATTGTACCTTTCCCTCTTTGCTACAGCATAAGAGACGGCCACCTGGCATCACTCCTCTGTCCAGTTTGTGAGCCACTCAACCCACAGCGCCGTTAACATGACGAAAAGCAAGGCCTACAAGAGCCCCCTTATAAGCCTCGCTTCCACAATTATCTAAGGCACGGAAATGCGTCACAACATATATTATTTGTCACCATACTGGCAGTTATACCCTGCTGCATCAGGTTGATCGCTCATTGGAGAGAAACTCCCTATGCAGGGCCTCCCGTTGCCGGCACAAGCTCCATGAAAGGACCCATAAGTAAGGCCTCATCAATGAGACACTGCTTAATGATACCATGGACTGTAAAGACTGTCAACCAAAATTCTGGGCGATGGTGGGGCGGGGTTAATGTTTCGTTCCGGGTATCTCATCCGATCAAGGCGGATACTGGAAAGGATGGGATTTTCTGGGGAAGTTGAGTAAAGTGCGGGGAGAAGACTCCCCGCACTGACCTACTTGATTTCGACAGTTGCGCCGGCTTCTTCCAGCTTGGCCTTGATGTCTTCGGCCTCGTCCTTGCCGACCCCTTCCTTGACGGCTTTGGGGGCAGAGTCCACAAGTTCCTTGGCTTCCTTCAGACCAAGGCCGGTGAGCTCCCGGACCACCTTGATGACCTGGATCTTCTTGTCGCCAACGCTAGCCAGGACCACGTCGAACTCAGTCTGCTCTTCCTCGGCTTCGGCAGCGGCGGCGCCCCCTTGCTGCGGCATAGCCATCGCTATCGGGGCTGCGGCGCTAACGCCGAACTTCTCTTCTAGGGCCTTTACCAGCTCGGACAGTTCCAAAACAGTCATCTGTTCAATAGCTTGCAGGATTTCTTCTTTTGTCATCCTAATCTTCCTCCCTCAATTTGCTCTAAGCGCTTTCCCT
This sequence comes from Bacillota bacterium, assembly GCA_012522085.1. Lineage (GTDB taxonomy): Bacteria > Bacillota > Limnochordia > JAAZLZ01 > JAAZLZ01 > JAAZLZ01. The sequence goes on from JAAYLE010000215.1 coordinate 1,678, forward strand.
CTGACGTCTCACCGCATCGAGGGCATACACCAGATTGCGGATAGTGCCTTGCAGCACGTTAACCAAACCACTGATTGGTGCCTGGAAGCCTCCCACTACCTGCGCCAGCAAGACTTCGCGGCTGGGCAGTTCTGCCAGCGCGCTTACGCCAGCAGCATCAATCACTTTTCCATCAACGACTCCGCCTTTGATGGCGAGCACTTTCGACTCTTTGGCAAACCCGGCAATGATGCGGGCCGGAGTGACCGGATCATCGTAGCCAAAGGCGATCGCCGTCGGACCGGCTAGGTACTGGCCTAGGTCGGACAAGTCTACCTTTTCCGCGGCGAGCTTGGTCAGGGTGTTCTTGACCACCCGGTATTCGATGCCTTCAGCTCGCAGACGCCGCCGAAGTTCGTTAATGTTCTTGACATTCAATCCCCGATAGTCGGTCACCACAGCCCCCTGAGCCCGCCGGAGCATGTCGGCTATCCGTTCTACTTCTGCCACCTTCTCAGGTCTTGGCACAAGTTTCACCTCCTCCACAAGGGCGTCTAATAAAAAATAGGGCCCCCGTAGACGCGCTCGGAGACCTGCCTGCTCCAACCTCGGCTGGTGGGACCCGGTCCCATTAAGGCTTGCGCCGCCTGCTGTCTACGGTCATGGGCTTGTTCTATTCCCTTGTAGCTATCTATTTCTCCCCTAGGAGAGCCGTCACTTCCTGGGGCGCAATCTTGATCCCCGGCCCCATGGTGGCTGACATGGCGACCGATCTTAAGTAAGCACCCTTCGCAGCCGCTGGCCTGGCCTTGACGACGGCTTCCATCAGCGCCTTGAAGTTCTCAAGGAGCTGCTCTTCAGTGAAGGACACCTTGCCGACAATCACATGGACGCCGGCCGACTTGTCCGTCCGGTATTCCACCTTACCGGCTTTGAAATCCCGCACGGCCTTGCCCACATCAAAGGTGACGGTGCCCGTCTTGGGGTTGGGCATCAAACCCCGGGGACCCAGGATGCGTCCCAAGCGTCCAACGATGCTCATCATATCGGGCGTTGCCACCGCGGCATCGAACTCCAGCCAGCCCCCTTGGATCTTCTCCGCGAGGTCTTCGGCTCCGACGAAGTCGGCGCCCGCCTCTTCGGCCTCCTTGGCCTTTTCGCCTTTGGCGAAAACTAGCACCCGCACCTCTTTGCCGGTGCCATGGGGCAGCACCACGGTTCCCCGCACTTGCTGATCGGCGTGCCGTGGGTCGACGCCCAGCTTCAAGGCCACCTCCACCGACTCGTTGAACTTGGCCGTCGCCGTCCGCTTGACCAGTTCGATGGCTTCGCGAGGAGTGTAGGCCTTCTCCTTGTCTACCAGTTTAACTAATTCTTGATAACGCTTCCCCCGCACAGGCATGTGCTTTCCTCCTTTGTGGTCAATCGGACATAAGTCCTCCCACAGTTAGTCCTTAATCAACAATGACGATTCCCATGCTCCTAGCTGTGCCTTCGATGATGCGCATGGCCCCCTCGATGCTGGTGGCATTCAGGTCAGGCATCTTGAGCTCGGCAATCTCCCGGACCTTATCCCTGGACACCTGGGCCACCTTCTGGGTGTTGGGAGTCCCCGAACCTTTCTCGATCCCAGCCGCTTTCTTCAGCAAGATGCTGGCTGGAGGCGTCTTCGTAATGAAGGTAAAGGATCTGTCCTCATAGACGGTGATCTCCACGGGGATGATCATGCCAGCTTGGTTGGCCGTACGTTCATTGAAGGCTTTGCAAAACTCCATGATATTTACCCCGTGCTGACCTAGGGCAGGACCCACCGGCGGCGCCGGATTGGCCTTCCCCGCGGGGACCTGGAGCTTGATGATCCCTGCTACTTTTTTCGCCACTGTTCCCACCTCCCCGTCTTAAATTCTCTCCACCTGACCGAAGTTCAACTCCATGGGTGTTTCCCGGCCGAACATGGACACGATGACCTTCAACTTGCCCCGCTCCATATTCACTTCTTCGATGACGCCGGTAAAATTGACGAAAGGTCCAGAGATGACCTTGACCTCTTGCCCTACCTGGTAGGCTACCCGAGGCTTAGGTTCATCCTCGTCCGCCTGTTTCAGGAGCCCCCTCACTTCCTCCTCTTTCAGAGGACTAGGCTTGCTCCCGGAACCGACGAAACCCGTGACTCCCGGCGTGTTGCGCACAACATACCAGGAATCATCACTCATGATCATATCCACCAGCACGTAGCCGGGGAAGAGCTTGCGCTTGACGAGTTTTTTCTTGCCATCTTTGAAGTCGATCTCCTCTTCGGTAGGCACCAGGACGCGGAAGATCTTATCCTCCATCCCCATGGACTCCACACGGCGCTCCAGGTTCGCTTTTACTTTGTTCTCATATCCGGAGTAGGTATGGATTACATACCACTGTCTTCCCTGTCCCATCACCAAAGGGGCCCCTAAGGGCCCCTCACCTCCCTATTTCATGAGTAATGCCAGTACCTGGGATATGAGGAAGTCGACTAACCCAAAGAAGATGGCGACCCCAGCCACGGCCACAATTACTACTCCTGTGTAGGTGGTGAGCTCTTTGCGATTGGGCCAGACTACTTTTCTTATTTCCGCCCTGACTTCCCGCAGAAATTTGGCTAGCCGCCCAGTTTTCCCCACAGTCACCGCCATCTGAATGTCACATCCTTAGAATGGCATGTTACATCTAGCTCTGGTAAGTTTTACCCTTTCCCGAGAGGAATATGCTACTTGGTCTCCCTGTGGGGGGTATGTTTCTGGCAAAACTTACAGAACTTCCTCAGCTCCAATCGATCGGGGTCATTGCGCTTATTCTTAATGCTCCGATAGTTGCGGTTCTTGCACTCGGTGCATTCTAAAGTGATCCCCACGCGCATACTTCCACCTCCAGCCTACCGCTACCCGAAGGCTTGCCAGCAAAATCGCTTTTAAAATGTATCACATTTCCCCAGGCCTGTCAACAAAGATCCCTGCGGAGGCTTAGCCCAGGATCTTGGTGACAACGCCGGCTCCGACCGTCCGTCCGCCTTCCCGAATGGCAAAGCGCAGACCCTCTTCCATGGCGATGGGGGTGATGAGCTCGCCAAGCAGGTTCACGTTGTCGCCAGGCATTACCATCTCAGTGCCCTCAGGCAGCTGAACGA
>JAAYLE010000216.1 GCA_012522085.1 Bacillota bacterium
CACGTTGTATGGCAAGCATCATACTCCTGGTCAGCCTGCTCTTGGCTGCGGGCGCGTTGGCGCAAGGGCTGCCGGAGAAATGGGATGACGAGGCCGACGTTGTCGTTGTCGGTTATGGTGCGGCAGGCGCTGCCGCGGCTGCGGAAGCCCACGATGCCGGTGCCGATGTGCTGTTGTTGGAAAAGCTTGCCTTTCCCGGAGGCAACGCGCTCCTTTGCGGCGGCGCCGTTTATGGTGCCGGGACCTCGGTCCAGAAGGAACTGGGGATCGACGATTCGCCTGAGCAGATGGCCAAGTACTACGAGCAGATCAAGCCCGGGCTCAACAAGCCCGAGTTTATCGAGATAATCTCCGCCAAGTCCGCGGAGGCGGTGGAATGGCTGCTCAGCCACGGAGCAAAAGTTCCTGCCAAGTACGGCGTTCCCGGCCTCACTGCGGGAGGCTTTGAAAACTTGTATGAACATATAACCCCGGCGAGAACCAGAAGCCACTGGGTGGAAGGCGGCGGACCGGGACTGTTCGCTGCTTTCAAGAACGCGGTTGACTCCAGGGGCATCAGGGTGCAGTTCAACACCCGCGCCACCAGGCTCATCCGCAACCCGGCAACCGGGGACATCGTCGGCGTTCGCGCCGTCGCCCAAAACGGCAAGGAAATGGCCATCAAGGCCCGGAAGGGCGTTGTTCTGGCCACCGGCGGTTTTGTTCACAACAAGGACCTGCTGAAGGGCTATGCTCCCGGCGGCGATGGCTATCCCGGCGCCAAGGGCAGCCCGGGCGCAACTGGCGACGGCATCTTGATGGCCCAGGAAATGGGGGCCGCTCTGTGGGCGATGCATGAAATCCTCGAATCCCTGGGGATCAATGGTGTGGGCACGGCCTACTTCACTCCCTTCATGGAGTACACTGTCATCGTCAACAAGGAAGGGAACAGGTTCATCAGGGAAGATGCCTGGACGGAGCCGATCACCGAAGAAGCCCTCAAGCAGCCTGGCGCTGTTGCCTTCCTGGTGTTTGACTCCAAGCTGAGGGCCCGCGATGAGGTCAACACGACTGTTGGCGTCGCAATTCCGGAGGACAAAGTCATCGAAGCAGCTTCCATTCCGGAGCTGGCCGAAAAGCTAGGGGTAGATCCCGATGCTTTGCAGGCTACCGTCGATGAGTACAACACCGCCTGCGAGACCGGAGAAGACCCATTGGGCAAGGGCAAGAAGGCTCTCTTCCCCTGCAAGGAAGCTCCTTTCTACGGCATCATCGCCGATCCCCTGCCGGTGATCACCACTGGCGGGCTGCTGACGAGCGTCGAGGCTGAAGTGCTCAATCCCTTCAACGAGCCCATCAGCCGGCTGTACGCCGCTGGCGAGGTCACCGGGGGCAAATGTGTGGGCTATCCCGGCTGCGGCACGGCCATCGCCGAGTGCATCATCTTTGGCCGCATCGCCGGCAGGAATGCAGCTCAACTGCCTGACTGGTAGAGAATAAAGCAGGATAGGGCACTGGGGGTTGCGCCTCCAGTGCCTTTTTTGATCCGCGGGGGAAATATCAAAAGAAAGCGCTTTATTGCCAAACCCAGCTGCAGTTGGCAGGTTTTTAGCTAGACCCGGGCGAACCCTTGTTGAAAAGGATGCCTGGGGAGATACTAAGCCACGGAATGGAAAGGAGATGATCGTGATGAGTATGAGCCATGAAGATGAGCGGCACCGTCAACGGGTGGAGGCCCTCCGGAGAGTAGTCGAGGAGCTGCACCGGGGGAAGACGGTTGATGAGGTCAAGGCCAAGTTTGCCGAAATCATCCGGGATGTATCGCCCCAGGAGATTTCGGCGATGGAGCAGGCCTTGATCGACGGGGGCATTCCCGTCGAAGAAGTCCAAAGACTCTGCGATGTGCACGCAGCATTGTTCAAGGATGCCCTCGAGATTCA
>JAAYLE010000035.1 GCA_012522085.1 Bacillota bacterium
GTTCGGCCGGGCAGGCCATCGCGCAGGGCACCGCAACGAGGCATTTGCCGCAAACATCGGCAACGGGAATGTCAGGAAACCTTTGGTCATTGGCCAGGCACATCTGGTAACACTTGTGTCGGTCGAAGGAATCCATGGACAGGGCCCCATTGACGCAGCGGCGGATACATTTGCCGCAGGTGAGCCCTCGTTTGTGCAGGCAGTACTCCTCCTCGGTTCTTAAGGTAGGCTCAACGGCCAGATCGGTGATCAGACTCCCCACGCGGCCGGCACAGCCCTTGGCGGTGATCAGCATGTTGTTAAGGCCAAACTTGCCCAGGCCGGCGATAAAGGCCGCATGGCGGTGGGACCAGCCGCTAATCAGCTTAGTCCGATCGAAATTGTGGGTCGGGGGAATAACTGCCCCTTGATAGCCTAAGGCTTCCAAGGCCGTCTTGATATACTGGTTTAGATCCTCGATCAAGGCATTGGTCTCTTGATAGGCGACGGCCCAAGCCCGCGAGCACTCCTTCCCCTCGATGTTGCTCCTGACAACGGCGGCATCGAAGGGCACAAAGTAGGTAATGACCGTTTGGGCGCCGGGCAGGAAATCGGCAGGCGTCGCATAGGAGGGATCGATGATCTCCTTCATCTTGGCGAACAGGTCGTCCCCCGCGGAGGCAAAAGCCGTCACAGGCCCGCCCCATCGCGTCAGGGTCCCCTTCTCCCGGGGGTAGCTAGCAACATACCGGCTGATTAGGTCATGGATCTTGGCTTTCATGGGCATCCTCCTTCGGTTCCAAGACCTTTCGCCCTCCGCCTCGCTTTTTCCTACCGGCCAGGTCAGACAAAGGAGGATAACCCCTACCAGTCACGAAATTACCTGAGTGATCGACAGCGAATAAGGGAGGTCTTTCGACTGAAGGAATGGATTAGGCGGCTTGTCTCACTAATGGGCGGACTGTTTCTCTTTAGCTTAGGTCTTTTCCTGACTATCCAGGCAAACCTGGGGGTTTCGCCCTGGGATGCCTTTCATCTTGGCGTTGTGAATCATTCCAGTTTGACCATCGGCAGGGTTTCCCAGTTGACGGGCCTTTCCCTAATCATCCTTTGCACACTGCTGAAGGAAAAGCCCGGCTGGGGCACTTTGGCCAACATGTACTTCGTCGGGCTTTTTCTCGACCTGCTAAATGGCGCAGGGGTAATCCCCCAAGCCCGCGACTTATGGGTTGGGCTGGCCATGCTCCTTGGGGGCACCGGCCTCATCGGCTGGGGCTCTTTCTTCTATTTGAATGCCGGTCTCGGCTCGGGCCCCAGGGATGGATTAATGATGGCGCTCAATCGCATCTTGGGCATTGAGATATGGAAGGCCAGGATGGCCATTGAAGTCTCGGCCCTTGTCGTCGGCCGCTTGTTAGGGGGCCCGGTGGGGCTGGGAACGGCCATCACTGCCTTTTGCATCGGCCCGTCAGTGCAATTGGCGTACGCAATTGCCAAACGGGAGCCGAGCGCCATCTCCCACCGGACCCTGGCCGATGATTACCGGGCTTTAAAGGCAAGGGCCGCCGGCCGCGGCTTGAGCTAGCTTCCCCGGGGGCGGAAGGTTTCGCAGCAGGTTTCAGACGAAGTATCGGCTTTTCGCGCCTTCCGGCCTTCGCCGCCCAATTCTCCCGCAAATTCGTAGAGCTCACTAGCTTCGGCGGCCGGGCTCGCCTTCACCATGATCGAGTCGGCCTTGCAGACGTCTCCCTTGCCCCAGTAGGTGCAGCTGTCAACGACGCACTTAACCTCAGTCATCCAAGTCACCTCCCGGATCAAGGATGCCCAAGGCCCGCGCGTCTATGCATAGGGCCCCCAAGGGAGCTCCCCTGGGGGCCCGGTCGTGCAAGGCTGGCAGGTTTTATTCCTCAGCGTCTTCCTCTTGACATTCTTCACATTCTTCCAAGGACATAGCCGACCAGTTGTCAACCAGATCGTCACAGCAGCTCTCCAAGGTGGCGCACAGAACCGGATGCCCGGGATTGCCCTTGTGGGAAACGGGCTGCACGCATACAGAGGTGTCACAGGTCAGCTCGCAATCGAGTTTGATCGCCCCGGCCCACAGGTCATGGTCGCTCCCGCAGCGGTGGAGCGGGAAGGAGAAGCTGCCCACTCCCGGAATGATCACCAGCCCCTGGAAGCCCTCGAAGAAGCTGGCGGGCCGCAGACCTACCGCCAAGACCCCAACTAGGGATTTCCCTTTGCGCGGATCCTCGATCAGGGCCACCCCCAGGGGATCCTTTTTATCCCCGTCGTCCACCTTTTGCAGAATGACGCAGCACGGTGAGCGCAAACACCCGCCATCAGGCACGCACAGCACATCACCGGGGCAGATCAGGTTCGGATTGCTAATTTGCGGGTTGGCGGCGATCAAGGCGTTGAGGCTGACGCCAAACCGCTGGGCGATCAGGAACATGGTATCGCCCGGCTGGACCGTGTAGCGGCCTTGGAAGCCCGGCGGACAGCTGGCCGGCACACGGCTGCCGCACTCACCAGGGCCGCCAGGCACGCACAGCACATCGCCGGGGCAGATCAGGTTCGGATTGCTGA
>JAAYLE010000217.1 GCA_012522085.1 Bacillota bacterium
ACGTTTCAATCCACGCTCCCGCGTGGGGAGCGACCCCATAACAAGCAGGAGGAGGAGACGAAGATGGTGTTTCAATCCACGCTCCCGCGTGGGGAGCGACCCCCTTTGCGGTGCTTGAACAGCCGCATCCAGGACAGGTTTCAATCCACGCTCCCGCGTGGGGAGCGACATTGTAAAATAAAACTTGTAGTATGTAAAGGTGTAGTTTCAATCCACGCTCCCGCGTGGGGAGCGACATAGTTGGAGGCGGAGTTGGCGCTGTAATAGGTGGTTTCAATCCACGCTCCCGCGTGGGGAGCGACAGTGATACAGTACAGGGCGTCAATGAGGCCCTCCGGTTTCAATCCACGCTCCCGCGTGGGGAGCGACGCTTTTGTGTTTTTATCCCTCTGTCATCATCTTAGTTTCAATCCACGCTCCCGCGTGGGGAGCGACGATCGCAGCCTACGAGAATCGGTCGGCGCTAACATCGGTTTCAATCCACGCTCCCGCGTGGGGAGCGACAGCCAATGCGCTCCATGTTGCGGGCGCTGCGCATGTTTCAATCCACGCTCCCGCGTGGGGAGCGACTCGTTATAAAAGTAAATCAAGAATTCACCCGGGAGTTTCAATCCACGCTCCCGCGTGGGGAGCGACCTAACGATAGCTGCCCATCGCCGCGGTGATTTTTATGTTTCAATCCACGCTCCCGCGTGGGGAGCGACTCCCCATCGTCACCATCTACGACGAGGATATGGATGTTTCAATCCACGCTCCCGCGTGGGGAGCGACGTGTCCCGACTTCTGGCGTGATGGTCGTCCACTTGTTTCAATCCACGCTCCCGCGTGGGGAGCGACCCTCGCGTATCTCGAATATGGCGCCATTGTGCTCGTTTCAATCCACGCTCCCGCGTGGGGAGCGACGTAAAACCTATGAACCGTTGGGTCATTGAGAAGGTCGTTTCAATCCACGCTCCCGCGTGGGGAGCGACTCAGGCCCTAGTTGACAAACAGCAGGTCATCGATGTTTCAATCCACGCTCCCGCGTGGGGAGCGACCTGACTTCGACAACGTGATGCAGCAGACGCTCATCGTTTCAATCCACGCTCCCGCGTGGGGAGCGACCTTTGCGCTGTTGCTTCGTCGCTTTCTGGAATTGGTTTCAATCCACGCTCCCGCGTGGGGAGCGACAGGTTTGAACAGTCCATCGTCGAGCAGCGGGGCAAGTTTCAATCCACGCTCCCGCGTGGGGAGCGACCGCACCACCCTGAGAAAGATCCCCTGACCGGATTCGTTTCAATCCACGCTCCCGCGTGGGGAGCGACTATCGCCAAGCGAAACGAATGTAGGTTTTCTCAAGTTTCAATCCACGCTCCCGCGTGGGGAGCGACGATACGGCAAGTATGCGGCTCCGCAGCAGGAGGAAGTTTCAATCCACGCTCCCGCGTGGGGAGCGACCGTTGACGGAGAAGCTTTTGACTCTGTCATTATGGTTTCAATCCACGCTCCCGCGTGGGGAGCGACTTCACTGACAGGGAAAGGATGCGTGTTGCCTGGTGTTTCAATCCACGCTCCCGCGTGGGGAGCGACGTTTTTTCCGCCGACACTGACAGCGATCCAATTGCCGTTTCAATCCACGCTCCCGCGTGGGGAGCGACGATTTAAAGCTGCTGATTGACACCATACATGCCAATGTTTCAATCCACGCTCCCGCGTGGGGAGCGACCTTTTCTACGACAGAAGACATCCTTCGCCATGCGGGTTTCAATCCACGCTCCCGCGTGGGGAGCGACCAAGGCGGCGGAAGAGCTGCTTAACACTATGCTGGTTTCAATCCACGCTCCCGCGTGGGGAGCGACCAGGGGACCCGGGACGGGGAGGACCCGGGAGGACGTTTCAATCCACGCTCCCGCGTGGGGAGCGACAGTAGGGGTCTAAAAACGGCTGTTCATCAGCATTACGGAACCCAAAATCGAGAACCCCCTAAATCCACCCCTCAAAATTGCACCCATATTTTCCCAAAATCCACCTAGAGGCCGTATTGATGCGGGTTGCGAACCTCCCAGGAAAACCATGTGCGCTTGGGGTTCGCAAATCTAAACTAGCAGAGTGCCTTCTGGGTCATAAGTCTCTTTGGCACCAACATGTTCTACTCGCCTTTTCCAATTGCTGCCTAGAAAATAGTATCTTAGGCTGTCTTTCTCAGGGTCGATTTCTTCCTCTAGCCTATCTTTCAACCGGGCAAACTGTAGTGGGTCCACCAGACATTCAAACACAGAATTCTGAACCCGCTGCCCATAATCAACGCAGATTTTTGCAACGTGCCTTAGCCTCTTCCTGCCTTCGGCCGTCTGAGTATTGACATCGTAGGTTACCAATACCATCATTCTCCATCACCTCATCAGAAATGGAGGATAACCATCGAGGTCACCCCTTATATACCGAGCGAGTAATAGGGCTTGTACATAAGGAATCAACCCAACTTCAACCCTTTCCTGTAAGTAGGGGTGTTGTACACTATCCTGTTTCCTAGACTGCCATGCGTCCAGCACTTTCTTTCGCGAATCGTCCTTCAAGAGAACTGCTCCCGTTTCCTTTATCACAAAGTCTTTCGCAAGCACCTGATTGGTATTTACTAGAGATACGGCTAGGCGGTCAGCCAAGGGCCGCAGCTCTTCCATGATATCCAATGCTAGACTAGCCCTCCCCGGTCTGAGGCGATGTAGATACCCGACTTGCGAGTCTAGACCGACAGTCTCCAGTGCGGAGGTGCATTCGTGGGCCAGCAAGCTATATAAGAAGGACAGCAGAGCATTCATACGATCTAGTGGTGGACGACGAGTGCGCTTGACAAATGAAAAGTCGAGCTTTTGCGCTCTAATCAGGTGATCGAATACAGCATAGTACTGACGGGCACCGTCACCCTCTATACCCCTTAGCACATCCATCGAGGTCGCTCCTCGAGCCTGATCGATTAGGGTCGATAGCTGCTTCACCGTCTTCTCCACCGCAGCAACACCCGGATCTGTGTCATAGTCTCTCATGAACCTACGCAGTACAGTCCGGCTATTCGCTAATTTGCCGATTACCACACTACGACTGACGCAAAGAGTCTCCCGGGGATCGTCATGGAGTTCATATTGACGTTTTCGCAGTAGTACATTTCCCTTGTTAGCAGGGACCAGCCGAGCCAACAGGTGCCCAGTTGAACTGTGGAAAGCCAAAGCTACGCCGCTTTCTGCGCAAAGGTGCATCAGCGCCGGACTAGCCCCGGTGTATCCCATGGTGACAATGCCCTCCAAATTGTGGATAGGCACGCGTAGCCGCACTTCATCTCCTACCCTTACCACCACGTTCTGTCCTTCCCTGGTTAGATGCGCATCAGTCGATGTGACGTACAGCGTATTTAACAGTTTGCGCACCTGTCATAGCCCCTTTAGATGCCCCATACGGTCAGAGCATCCTGTCCAAGTATTGTGACACTGTCTGTCGCTTAGCTAGAGATGGCACACATGCCTCAACTAGACTACACCGTTCACAATGCTTACCATACATTGGAGGCGGAGTCATGCCGAGGCTCTGACACTTGTACATTTCTTCCGCCAGCTGCATCGTTTCCTGACGCAATCCTTCACTTAAGTGCACTACCTCTCTCCGTCTCGGTCGGCCATAGAAAATGTGTCCTTCATCTAAATCAATATTGAAAGTCTCCTCAAGACACATCGCTTGGGCACACAACTGAACCCGATCACATGAACTCCGCTTGCTTTGTCCGTACTTGTATTCCACCGGCAGCGGTCGCCATAGCCCTGGCTTGTTGACGACGGTAACGCCGTTGACATCATCCCCAATGAACTCGACCATGTCAGCAATCCCGTAAAAGCGGAGTCGGTCGGAAAAAACTGGCACAGAGCGGGATATAATCATCTCTCCTCTCGACTCCGTAAACTCCGATCGGTTAACATTACGGTGAAGCTTCTGGCCGCCATAGGTCAGGACGTTCTCTTCCCATTGTCCTTCAAGGTAAATCAAAGCCCATTGTCGGGGACAAAACGCATAGTGCTGAATCCCACTTAACTGCAGGTAGTCCTCCCTGTCCATGTTCAATTTCCATCAATAATTTCTGGTTTTAGTCCATCCAACTCGGCTATATCGATCACATAATCATCAATATCTTTCGGATCCGCGACTCCTGATTTTGGGTACACCGACAGACTACGATGGACCTTAGCTGAAGAGTACTGACCGGAGGGACTATTGTGTTCCCACCACACAACCCTACTGACTTCCATGCTGCCCTCAGGTCTGGCTGATGAAGCATCATTGTCAAAAAGATGCACCAATGCATACTTGAGTCTTTCAGCATCTTCCGCCGTGAAACCCGTTAGCTTGGCCAACTGGGGATTAATGCTCCCGAAAAACACATAGACGCCATGATCAACACGATGCTTCATCCCCATAGTATCCGAGGCGCGTTTGGTACCGTCTCCCTCTCCACTGACACTCTTGGTGATTTGAATACTGGAAGTAGTTATGGGTAAGACACTAAAAGCAGGGTGAATAGATACTGGTCCCCGGATCCCGACCGACAGCCCATCACCTTTGCCTTTGCCCCCGCCTGAAAAAGCAAATACCTGTCCGAAGGCTCGCACATCATACCATTTCTTACAGGCGGCCTCCCTTAGCTTGTCCGCATTTTTCAGTTCCTCCTTACTCAGCTCCCCCTCGGCCCGACTGCGCAAACTACGATAATCGTCGCTGCGATAATCATCAGACTGAACAAAAATGCCTTCGCCCAATTCGAGCAGCCTGTTTCTGATTTTCCTCTTGATACACACATCAGAGATCTCCCCCAGGCCATCGTAGGTGACCCTAGGCCGATTTCCGTTGAGGGGATCCCCATTTGGATTAGCATTTTTCACCGAGACGATCACAGCAAAGTCGATTTTCTTTTGCAAAGCGCCCACTCTCAAGCCCTCCCTTTCAGCTGTCTGCTTGCTCTCCATCAGGTTTTGCCGTTTTCCGCAAGGCCTGTCTCTGACAGTGATACCCTAATAGGAATTCGCCCGATAATGGCTTGTCCGAGATGAAATCTTCTGCTGCAAATAGAGCCATAACCTCAGAAATCTCGTTGACTTGCCTCCAACACCGGTTTCCCAATCGCGCCCTGTAGGGAGCCAAAGAGAGTTCGATCACCTTCCAGGTAGAAAAGGGTCTTTCGGAAAAGCGCTGCATCAGTCGGATTGCATTGGTCTGCCGTTCTTCTCCACTGTCGCGTAGAGCCCACTCTTCAATGCTATCGGCTAATGCCAACAGACGTCCATAAAGATAATCACGGCTCTTTCGGTCCGCCTCAAGTACCAAAGAATACCCCTCCCTTTCTCGAGACTTACGATACATGGAACAGGCTATCGTCAAAGTCTTGTTCCACTCCGAAGGCTCCATAGCTACCGGGTTCGCTGCACGGTAAACGGCCGCTTGAACCATATCCTTGGGTATAGGTTCATTATCCACGATACAACGTACAAGCCTTTCGATGGCTGTCTTGCGCAAGTTGCCTTCTAGACGGCGTCCGTAGATGGCCTCCACCATATCAATAGGGCTTGGCGCCGACACGTATTCCTCAGGAGGTGTCTTGGACCGGGTCGGAGACCATCGCTTGCCGCGATAGCTGTGAGTCCAGGCAGTAGACTCGTGCCAGTGCTCAATTCTGGCGATGAAGTCTGCCGGTACCATTTCACGGTAAAGACGAATTGACATACGACCTGGCGTAGCTGCATCCAAGATAATGATCATGATGCCATCGGTGTTCCCAAGCCGTTGCTTATAACCGAGGATCGAACGGCGAAGTTCCTGCGCAAAATCTTCAGCGGTATAACCCACGTCCGATGCTCTTGACTCGCCAGCAATCTCGGACAACCCGTAAATATCCATGAGGGGATCGGGGACATCTTCACCTCCCGTTGCCCAGGTGAGAATCACCAGGCCGTCGATCTGAAAAGCTTGCTTTCTTATCAGCCACCGCAGAGCATTGTGAGCTTTTTGCGTGACTTCAAAGGACACGCCTGCCGCCTGTAGGTCGTTCAAGAATCGACCGCGAAAAGTGAATCCCTGCTTATCGTTGGCTGAAATGAGCTTGGCGCTATCACCGTCATGGCGCAACTTGGCAGGATGAAACAGAGCCAATTCCGATTCGTCACCGGTAACATAGCAAAGACCCCTGTTGGCCTGGCCTGAAGTGTAAAACCGAATCCAACTCTCGTAGACTGTCTTGTCCTGCCAAAGTTGCGTCTGTGGGTCACCTGGAACTTCCACGGCCCACCTGACGAAGGCATCTTGTTGTTTTAGAGTCCGAAGCACATTGAAGATAGGAGGGGCTGCATCGGCCTCACCAGTCCAGGCATCGAGAAGTCTTCCTGCTCCATCCATATGAAGAACGCCAGACTTGACTAGGTCTCTCACCACCGTACCCTTCCTAACGTACTTGTAGACCGCGTACACTTTCGGGTGGGAATAGTCGGACTCACACCAGGCACCAAGATCAGCCAAATACATCTCATGGGGTTCCGTAGGGCGCCCAGCAAAACCGGAGGTTACGACTCCTCCATAATCAAGAAAATCCCCCGCCACATACTGCAACTTATCACAGAGGGGATGGTTGACTGGTCTAGTTCCTGATCGACCACCGGAACGCTCGGTACAGGGTATGATTGTACGGCAGTCAGATAAGGGCACAACTAGGGCCCGCAGGAACTCTCCCAAGTGATTTACCACAATGGTAATCTGGGCCTGCTGCGTAGAATGACAGATGGGCAACAGGTCAGAATCCACTCGACCGGCTTGGCTAATGTTTTTTTCATAGGTTTCATAGAGACGTTGAAACAGGCTCATGGTTGTCCACCTCCGCTTGACCAAAGGTCTTTGAGTGACTCATCCTCAGTCAGCGGTATCACCTCTAGTTGCTTCATTTCCATCCTTCGGACCCACTTGCGAATAGTGCACTCCTCCGGCCTGATGAATTCCACCACGCCATTCATTAGCTTCGGAGTCCAAAACCGTGACACCAATTCTGGCTTGCCAGTGTCACTAGGATAGTCGAATCCATGGAACATGAGTCCGAACGACAATTCGCCGTATTCGTCGTAGTAACCATCCCCTTCGCCAAACCGGCAAGGCTCCACATACCCTTGGCATTCCCTAGCACCCAGGAATATGTCCCGGCGACCGCCCCGCTCAATCATCCTCTTCGCGGCGAAGTAATGCTTGTTTTCATTGCGATCGTGGGCCAAGTCTGGGCGATGCTCATTCCACTCAAAATGGGCCTGCACCTGGTAGCAGACATCCCGTAGATACGTATAGATCGACAACTCGTTGCCCCCGCCGTATTTGATCGGTTTGACACTCTTGCTTTCCGTTCGGATGGGGTTCATGACCCGGACCCGGTCGATGATCCACTTTATCGTGGGCTTCCAGTACACTGATTCCAAAATGCCCTTCAACGCTTCATAAGTAGGAAGCTGGTATGTAGCTTTTTCCCCTCCCACCTTAGTCAGCGGGTCGGTGAACAGCGCGTAACGACCGTAGACAACGAAATCCACCTGGTTGGGTCTTTCCACGAAACTCCTCCCCCTCGTTAGACTCCCAGAAATTCCATGGTCCCGGTACCTTCGTCCAATAATCCTACTTCATCGCTATAAAACGACTCGTCAACATAGAAAATGTCAAGGTCGTCTCGGATCCTGTGGAGGGCTCCTTGACGACGAAGCGCTTCCAAGACATAGGGGAAACACTCGACTGAGTATTGCTGCGCCCGCCTCACAAGCTCCCGGGGGTTGTCCCATGGCTCCAGTGCGCATAGATCGAGGATCAGCTTCTTGCCTTCCGAGCCATACGGCACAATGACGCCCCGAGTGTTTTCCCCAATCACCTTGAAGGATTCGGAAGCTGTTTGAAAGGATTGTCTTAGAGGCAGTGGTGGAGCTTGCCCGTGCTGCCTCTTGAAGGCCTCAACTGATACGTCATTGGTGGAAAGCAGACGAAACAGAGAATCCTGGCGGCCAGCCAGCGACTCCTTGTTCAGCGGATAATCCATTTCGCCTTGCCGTTGATAAAAGTAATACTCATAGAAGCGGTCCATGGTTCGAGGACTTAGCAGATCGTTGTCAAGATCGGATGGAGATTCTCTAAACTCACCCAGGATCCGTTGCGCAATCTCTTTGCCAATGCGAATATCTGGGAGGTGGCTTAGGTTTTCCCCCGCCAACTCGAAAACGAAGACCTCGCCAATAGCTTTCCTGCCGTGGCGGTTGCACCGGCCGGCTGCTTGCTGAATCGAGTCTAGTCCAGCCAGGGTGCGAAACACCACATCGAAATCTAGATCTACTCCGGCCTCAACCAATTGAGTGCTAATACAAATGATTGGTTCTTCTTGATTCCGTAATCTCTTGTTTATGTCACGCAGCACATTTAAACGATGGGCCGGACACATGTTGGTGCTGAGATGTCGGATAGGAGCAACAATCCTTCCAGCAAGCTCCCGGTACACCAGTAAAGCATCCCGTTTTGTATTGAGGATCACCAATACGGACTTATCTTGCTGCCATTGTTCCCCAACTTTCATTGCCAGTTCTTCACGGCTCCAAGGCTTTGAATCGGTGCAATCCTTCACTTGCACCCGTTTGAACTCAGCAAACATAGTCTTCACATCCGGGGCTATTTCCGCATCAGGCCTGTCGGGCAAGGCCCTCGATCGTGGTTTGATAGTATGGAGCAGTGGCTGCGTCGCAGTACATAGAACCACCGTTGCCCGGCAGTGATTAACGAGATAACGGATTGCCAGATTGAACATGTGTATGCAGCGGATTGGCAGCGTTTGAATCTCATCAAAGATAATCACCGCCCTGGCCATCTGGTGCATGCGTCGTACCTTGCTGGTGCCAGAGCCGAATAGTGCTTCCATGAACTGGACCATCGTCGTTAACACGATGGGAGCGTCCCAATTCTGGGTGTAGAGCATGTATTCTGGCGAGTATTGCCGTTCAGGCTCTAGATTGGAGTGGTGTTCAAGCACCATCCCTTGACAATCAGGATGACGTTCAATAGCGTTCCTGATGTTAGCAGCGTTCTGATCGATGATGGAGGTATACGGAATAACATAAAGGATGCGCTCTAAGCCATGGTGCCTCGCATGGTGGAGGGCAAAGCGCAGACTCGAAAGAGTCTTACCCCCGCCCGTGGGCACTGTCAAGCGGTAAATGCCTTGACGGCCCTGAGATACTTCCAAGCAGCGCTGGGAGACATCCCGCCTAAGCTCATCGATGCGATTTCGACAAGGGAATGTCTTTAGATGGTCCTCCAAGGCCTGTATCATGGCATCCCAACAATGGTACTCTCCATCTCGCCGCAGTGATTCGGCATCAGGATCTTGGAAATCAATGGTGTCGATGCGGTCGCCGTCAATCAGGGCAGAAAACAAGAACCGTGTTAACAGGCCGACCTTGAAGGCTATCTCACTTAGACAATCAGCGGGTTCTCGCAGAGAGAGGATGGAATTGGCTATGAGAGCCTCAATGTCCCCCCTTTGCACCAATCGCTTAACACGTTCCAAATAAGCTGGTGGTGCATTACTGAGAGACTCATTGATCCGTGTTTGCGATTCATCCTTATTCAGGCGTCGTTCAAAGCCATTCTGACCGTCGATGGTGAGGCAATCGATGAGACCGGAGTGGTGGGAGACTACAATCAGCGGAATCAATTGCTGGGAGATCCTGGCTGTTGGATCTCGCAAGAACAGCGACCGGACCCAAGCACCGCCCGCCGTAGAATGGTCGACCGATCCCTTGACTCTTCTCGCAGTAGATCCAGGTCTTAAGGGCAGCCCCACCGCTTGGCGAATGTAATCATCAAACTCGGCAGTAGCCTTACCAAGATCATGAACTAAGCCTAGCAATTCGCCAACAGGCCCGAGGCCAACCTTATCGGCAATCTTCGCCGTGCGTCGGCCTACGTTCGCTAGGTGAGACCAGACATCCTGGATGGCACCATCACTGGGTCGGTAATGGGCCACATGCAACCACTCAGTCATTCTACCCTACCCGCCCAGAGGTTTGATATGCACTATTTTAATATAAATTTTAGTTTAAATCAAACACTATTCCTTTATTTGTCCATAAAGGTCCGTGGAAAACCACCCTTACTCGAGACAATTGGTCATCACCTTAGAATCCCTGTCATTATTCGATATTCATCTTGCGCCCACAGTAAAACAGCATCCCCAGCCAGGCAGGCCCTTCTTCCAGCGCCGCGGGGCGAAAGCCCCATGGTTCGACGACGGCTGCGAGTTCCGAGGGAGTAAGGGCATTGAGGCTGGCCGAATTGTTTTTCCTACGGACTTCCAGGCAGAGATAGCCTCCCCGTTTGAGGTTGCGGCGGGCAAGGGCCAGGAGGGAGCTTTGTTCCTTCGGAGGGAGGATGTTGATTACGTAGGTGCAAAGGACGAGGTCCATGTTAAGACGGGTGCGTTGCAGGAGTCTAGTATCAAGGAGAGGGACGGGGGGAAGATTGGCTCCCAAGCGGGCAAGCTGGGCCGGCAAGTCCGCGGCCCAGAGGGAAAAGCCAAGGTCGGCCAGGTACAGGCTATTGCGAAGGTTGCCTGCGCCAAGATCGAGAATCCGCTGGATGCCCCATTGGGGGAAGCTCTTTGCCCAGCGGAGGACGAGGGGTGATGGTCGGTGAGTTGTGGGACCTAGCTGCACCCGGGGCAAAGGATCACCTCCGGGTTTAAGTTGCCCCTTTATCGAGGACTACTTCCAGCGAAAATAGGCAAATTCCGGTTGATCTTGATGGCAGGTATCATTGAGCAAAGATAATACTGGTGTTTGGCCGTAGTAGTCGACGACGTTCAGGCTCGCATTATCAACCCGAATCCGCAGCATCGCATCATCCCCCAGCTCCAGGACATGGGCTAAGAAGGCGAGGATGCATCCTCCATGGCTGACAATGGCCACCTCTTCCTCCGGATGGCTGGCTTGAATCCTTTCGATGGCTTTGGTGACCCTTCTTTGCAGGTTGCCAAAGCCTTCCGCACCGGGGATCTCGGTTCGCAAGGGATCCTGCAGCCAATTCTTGGCCTCTTCGGGGTAGCGTTCCTCGATCTCAGCGAAGGTGAAGCCCTCCCAGGCGCCAAAGTCCCGCTCGCGAAGATCCGGCTCCACTCGCACGGGCAAGTTGTGGTGGGCGGCGATGATCGCGGCCGTTTCTTGGGCCCGCTTGAGGTCACTAGCGTAAATCGCGGTGAAGGGAGTGTCCGCTAAACGACGCCCAAGGGCTTGGGCCTGCTCTTTCCCCAGGGTGCTGAGTTCCACATCCATGCGGCCCTGGTAGCGGCCTTCCCGGTTGTAAACCGTCTCCCCATGGCGGATAAGGTAAAGTCGGGTCATCTGCTACCTCCTAACAGGTCGGCCAACTCCCGCAGGAGACGCTCGTTCTCCTGCCTGGTGCGCACGGCTACCCGGATGTGCCGATCGCCTTCCAGGCCTTCGAAGTTGGCGCAATTTCTAACGAGGATCCCCCGCCGGCCTAGGGCATCGGTTACGGTAGTGCCGGTCCAGCTGGGATCATCGATGGCGACAAAAATGAAGTTGGCGGCGGACGGATAGGGAGTAAGTCCCTGTTGGGCGAGAAGACCCTGGTAGAGGAACTCCCGCTCCTCGGCGGTTGCCTTCCTCGTCCGCTCCCGAAAGGATTCATCCCCCAGGGCGGCCCGTCCGGCAAGCTCCGCTAGGCAGTTGACGCTCCACGGCGGCTGCAGCTGCCGCAAGACATCAATTAGGGTCCGGGAGGCCACGAGACAGCCTAGACGCAGACCAGGGATGGCGAAGAGCTTGGTGAGGGAATAAAGGACAATCAGACGTTCACAATCCTTGACTAGCGGAGCTGCGCTGGCCGCCCGTCCCTCAGGCGTAAAATCGATGAAAGCCTCATCCACAACCAGCAATGCCCCCTGCTTGTCGGCCCGCTGGGCCAGTTGCCAGACCTGTTCTTTGGGCGTAAGCTTGCCCGTTGGGTTGTTGGGATTGCAAAGAAAGAGCATGTCCCCCTGTTCCAAATGATCAAGATCGGGACAGTAACGGATGGGCACTTTGCAGGCTTGAGCAGCCTCCGCATATTCCGCAAAGGTAGGAGCAGGTATTAGAACCTGGCGGACGCCCTCCAGCCGGGGAAGGAGATAGATCAGCTCCGCACCGCCGTTGCCCGGGAGAATGCAGGCGGAATCGACCTGGAGGAAGGATGCCAAGTCGGCCTTCAGCCCTTCTAGATGGGGATCGGGATAATGGACCACATCCTTCAGGTTTTCCGACAGGACCTGCCAGACCTGGGGAGGCGGCCCCAAGAGATTGATATTGGCGCTAAAGTCGATGAATTCCCGCGGGCCGTAGACGGCAGCCGCCCGGCGCAGGTCACCGCCATGAAGGGGCGCCGTACTCCTGCCCATTCCGGTTCACCTCCAGGGATTCTCCCCACCTGACCCCGCCCCCGACCAGGGCCGTGTGGTAGAGGAAAGCCAGGTGGGGAAACTCCCGCTGCATGGCCTCAACGGCCTCATCCACCTGGTACTGCTGCAAGGGGGTGTAAAGCAGACCGAGGACCGTGCCGCTATGGGCGATACACAAACCGAGGGCGCCAAGTCGACGGACCCCAAAGCCAATGATTTCCTCCAGGTCTTTTTTGGGAAGGAGCCTTTGATTGGCGATGGCGCTCATCGTCGCACCCCGGGCAATCATGTCCGGCCGGCCCTCTTCGATTCCCTGCCGGACTAAGGCCAAGGCCGCTCGCACCTTGCCTTCTTTAGCCTGGTTGAGCCGGGCCAGCTCCTCTCGCCCGTTGAAAGTCAGAGTATCCACCTCTCCTCCAGCATCAAAGACTAACAGCTCCATGGGGGGAGGCGACCCCAACGATTCCTGCCAAGTCCCCCGCCGATGGTCGAAACAAGCCAGCCCCGGAAACATGAGCCCGTCGGTGGGCTCCACTTGCAGGGCCACGGAAGCCAGCTCCCGAGGCGTTAATTCCCTGTCGAGCAGCCTCCCCAAAGCCGCCACCCCCGCAGCGATGTCAGCGGTGCTGCTGGCAAGGCCCTTTCCACGGAGAAGGTCACTGCTCACCTGCACCCTCAGGCCAAGATCCAAGGGGGCGCCTAGCAGGTCCAAAGTCCTTTGCAAGGCATCCCGCAGCTTAGAACAATCCTCCGGTACATCTAGGGTCGAACCGATGACTTCCACACTGACCCGGGAGTAGCGGGCAATGGGACATGTAACCAGGAAGTCCCGTCCGTCGATCACTCCCTGCACCAGCTCGCCGCAGGCGCCGGGAGCCCAGGCGACCGCTCTGGATACGACCATCTATATCAACCTCCCGATGACAACTAGACTAAGGAGCACCCCAATTTCCACAAGTTCGCCAGCTGCTCCGCAAATATCGCCGCTCACCCCGCCGAACCGACGGGCCAGCCATCCCGCAATGGCGGCCCCAAGGAAGAGCCACAGGGCAAAGAGTCCTAGTCCCATCGTTCCCCAGATGATGAGCAAAGCTGCGGCCGCGGATAGGCTGGCCCAAGACAGTTCCCGAAGTCCCACGCCATCAGTGAAGACTTTAGCCAAACCGCCATCGCCCCAGGCATAAGGATGGCGGGCGACGCTATAGACCATCACCCACCGACCCATCATGGGGGTGCTGAGGAGGGCGGGAACCATCGAGGACGGAGCTAGACTGGCTAAGAGAACGTATTTCAACAGCAACGCCCCCACCCCGGCGGTGACCCCATGGGCCCCCATCCGGCTGTCCTTCATAATAGGCCTCATCCCCGCCAGGTCCCGGCCGCTGAAAAGGCCGTCGGCGGTGTCCATCAACCCATCGAGGTGCAAATTCCCGGTCAGCAGGACGAGGGTTAAGATCAGGATCAAGGCCAGGGGCTCCTCTGGCAGACACCAAGACAAGAGCAAGTACTCCAGCGACAGGATGAACCCCAGCAGCAGTCCCACGGAGGGATAATAGGCCATGGAATGGGCCAGATCGTCAGCTGTTGGCTCCTGCGGACCGGGGCAAGGAAGCCGGGTCAGAAACTGCACCGCCAAAGCAAAACGCATCAGCATCCCCTTCACCGCCCCAAGGATAAGTCTTTCAAGCTCAAGGGGATCCCGGCCACCACCAGGTAGACTTCTTGGGCATAAGCAGCTAGACGCTGATTGGCAAACCCGCACAAGTCCCGATATTCCCTGCCTAGAGGATAAGGGGGCACAAGGCCCCAGCCAACCTCGTTGGCGACGACGATGACCGTCGCCTTAGCCTTGGATGCCACCTCACCGAGGGTCGTCACCTCGAGGAGGATCCTTTCCTCCCGCTCCGCGGCATCGAGGGCTTGCATTTCTTCTTGCAGGAGCAAATTCGACAGGTAAACCGTCAAACAGTCCACCAGGATGACGCCCCTATCTTGCCGCTTGCGGATTTCGTCAACTAAGCCCAAGGGGGCCTCAACCGTCTCCCAGCTTGGGGGGCGGGTGGCCCGGTGGCGCTGGATGCGCTGGATCATTTCCTCATCGCGCCCCTCAGCCGTCGCGATGTATGTTACCGGGGGGCTATACTTGGCCATCAAGCCTTCGGCGAAGGAGCTCTTTCCGCTCCTGGCCCCGCCGAGCACTAAAATCAGACTCAAAGGACCACCTCCACCGACGCTATATTCCTCCTTCCAATTGGGATCTCCTCGGTAGCCCCTTGGCCGATCCAAGTAAATTCTTGCTGAAAGCCGGTGGGTTTTTGGTGGAATGACTTTGTGGTAATTGACACAGGTCCGATTAGATGATATCATTTGCCCAGGACTGTGAAAGATGTCACATTTCCGTTCGGTGGGAGGTTTGA
>JAAYLE010000036.1 GCA_012522085.1 Bacillota bacterium
ACGACCAATGGCGCGATGGCCGAGTATGTGGTAGTGCCGGCCAAGCAGTTGTTCCCCTTGCCTGAGGGGCTAGGCTTTGCCGAAGGGGCGCTGGTGGAGCCGGCAGCGGTGGCCTTGCGGGCCATCAAGAAGCTCGGGGATCGGCCCATGCCCGAGCGGGTAGCTATCATTGGTGCTGGTCCCATCGGACTGTTGCTGCTTCAATACGTGAAGCTGCGGGGAGCTAAAGAAGTCCTGATGACCGATCTGGAGGATTACCGCCTCGACTTGGCCCAGGAGCTAGGCGCAGACATAGTCCTTAACCCCAAAGAAACCGATGTCATCATGCGAGCCCAAGATTGGACCGAAGGGGAAGGCGTGCCCCTGGCTATCGAAGCCGTAGGAGCAACTCCGACGGTGCAGCAGGCCATGGCCATGGTCGGCCTGCGGGGGACAGTGCTGTGGGTGGGGAACTCGGCGAGGTTCGTCGAGGTGAACATGCAGCAGGCAGTCACCCGGGAGTACACCATTCTGGGGACTTTCATCTACAACCATGAGGAGTTCGGTGAGGCCCTTGAAGACATTGGCGCGGGGCGGGTCAAGGTGAAACCCTTGCTCAGCCGTTCATATCCACTAAGCCAGGGCCCGGAACTGTTTGCCACCCTTGCCGAGGGCAAAGAACAGATCATCAAAGCTGTGCTGACCATCTAGACTGCTACGGGCCTTGCCTGGGCAGGGCCCCTTTTACCCGCGCAGAACCAGTGCAATGTAAACATCCGGACTGGCCGCCAGGTCAACTGGTCCTTCCTCCGTGGCCACAATGGGGTGGGTGGGGTTGTGCCGGTCGATGTGGACGATCCTGCCTTGTTGTCCATTGCTGAGGATGACCCCTTTCCCTCGGTAGCGGCTCATGATGCCACGGATCAGCGACTTGACTGGTATGGCATCTAGCTTATGGGGCATCATCCCCTCGATTATTTTCAAGGACTCGAAGGGAGACAAGGCGTGCTTGTAGGCGCGCCTTGACGTTAGCGCGTGGAACACGTCGCAGGTCGCCAGGATCCTTCCATACAGACTAATTTCATCCTTGACTAGGCCCCGGGGGTAGCCCGAACCATCGTTTCGCTCGTGATGCTCATAAATGGCCCTGGTCACCTTCTCCGGCACTCCAGGGGTGCTTCTCAACAGCTCGTAGGCATAAACAGGGTGTTTGCGAGCTTCTTCCCATTCATGCTCGTCCAAGTCGGCTGGTTTGTTCAAGACCTCCTGGGGGATCATCGCTTTCCCTAAATCGTGGAGATAGCCTGCCATGGCCAATTCAAAAAAGGCTTTTTCGCCAAGCTCCATCCAATTGGCGATGGAAGCCGCTAGAGCTGCCACAGCAACCCCATGGTTATAGGTGTAATGGTGCCACTCATAAAGAGAGGTCATCAGCTGAACCACTTCAAAGCCCTGTTCCGGCCGAAAAAGCAGCGGCGCCAAGGCCTGTTCTGTCTCAGCGTAGTCAATTCGTCCGCCCGAGCTGGCCTTGGCCATCAGATCTTCTAAGTAATCCGCCGTCGCCTGGACCTGGACTACTAGGTCTTGTTTACTTTCGAAGGTGTCGGTAGATGGGATCAAGACCTCGATTTCAAAAATGAAGTGTTGGCGTAGTCCCTCGATGATGGTAGGGGTAAGGTTCTTTCCGGCCGC
>JAAYLE010000218.1 GCA_012522085.1 Bacillota bacterium
GATTCGAACCTCCGACACCCGGATTAAAAGTCCGGTGCTCTACCTGCTGAGCTAATGGCTCACTTCTTATTCGCCATACATTCTACCACATGAATCGCCTCTTGTGAACCTCCATCCCACCAATTTTCCAGGAATCCTCATCAATACCTATGGTATCTCAAGGCACCGAGGCCAATTGCCCAAGTAGCTAAGTGCTAAAAAACAGAAGCCCGAGATGGGCTTCTTAACGTTGTCTTGATTGGCCCGCCCGCCAGGATTTGAACCCGGGACCTCCTGATCCGAAGTCAGGCGCTCTATCCAGCTGAGCTACGGGCGGTTGTCATCCTGCAATGGAATCCTACCACACTTTTGATCGAATCGCAAGGGGGAGGAACTCATCTAAGGACCGCCCCCGACACGATCCTAGACGTTAAACCGGAAAGAAACCACATCCCCATCAGCCATAACGTAGTCTTTCCCCTCTAGACGGAACAGACCCGCCTCCTTGACTTTGGCCATTGAACCTAACCTGACCAGGTCATCATAGGATACGACCTCCGCCCGGATGAATCCCCGCTCGATGTCACTGTGGATCTTCCCCGCCGCTCGTTTCGCTGTCGTCCCCCGCTTAATGGTCCATGCCCGCACTTCGTCTTCCCCTACGGTAAAGAAGGAGATGAGACCTAGTTGGGTGTAGACTGCTCGGGCGACCCGTAGGATGCCAAGCTCTGACAACCCCAAATCCTGCATGAAAGCTCCTTGCTCCTCCCGGGGCAGCTGGGCTACCTCCCATTCGATCTGGGCCGCGACGGGCACCACCGTCACCCCTTGTTCCTGGGCCCATTGAGCGATCTCTTCCTCCCCTGGATATTGCCCCTCCAAAGACCCCTCATCCACATTCACCACTACGATGAGTGGCTTCATGGTGTACAAAGAGTACCCTTGCAACAGCCTGCGCTCCTCATCGCTGAACTCCATCGTCCGCAGATGCCTGCCGCTCTCCATCGCATCCCGGGCTTTTCCCAACAGGTTAAGCTCTAGACCATTGGTTGCAACTCGCCGCTGCTCTTTTCGCAACCGTTCCAGTCTGGTCTCCAAAAGCCCCCAGTCGACCAAAGCCAACTCTTCTTGAATCGCCATCAATTGCCTAGCTGGGTCCTCCGAGACGATCCCGCCCACTACCTGGATCAAAGCATCCGCGTCCTGGATGCCATTGAGAAAGCGGGGTACTTCCTCCCCAGGAGAGAACGCTTCCGTATCGACACAAGTCAAAGTAGCATAGGTTGTCTTCTTGGGTCGGTACATTGCACTCAACAGGTCAATGCGGTCATCGGGAATAGAAGCCACACCAATGCCGGCGCGGCCCTTAGCAGCCGCCCCGTTGCCCGTCAGTAAACGAAAGACACTTGTCTTGCCAACCTGTGGTAAACCAATAATGCCGACTTTCAAGGTTCCCTCTGCCTCCAATTCTTCTTCGCATACAAGCATGAGTGTACAGCAGACCTAGGCCTTTGGCAAGGGGGACCCTCGCAAGTGGCAAGGAGCGGGCAACCTTCCGCCCGCTCCAGTGATTGGGGCATCCCGAAAACGTCAATCAGAAGGGCAATTCCACCTCGATATCCAGCGTCTCGCCTCCATTCATTATGACTCCACGCTCGTAGTGGGTCTGGAAGCTCTAATAATGGTGGACCGCGATGGTGTACTCGCCGGTTCTGCCTCCAAGACCCCCATCCTTGTCATCTGTGCATCGCTCACGTAATCATCGATCCACATCATCATCGGTGCACCACTCGCCATCAAGGAGGGGTCCGACCCTAATCTTCGATCCTAACGGTTTTCGAAGTCGTCTCACCAGCGATTACCTCAAGGTCCTGGTACCACGCCTCCTGCACACCCGGCGCCAGGTTGATGCCCTGAACGTAATACAACCCCTCCAAAAGCTCTGCTTCGTAATTGCCCGGCGACACTTCCTCTAGGTCACAAACGTAATAACCACCTTCTTTGAACACCGCAAACCAACCGTCGGTGCTCAACGGCTTATCACCGGACAGAAGCCTTATGCGCAATCTCCCCGTACCGCCGATCCTAACGGTTTTCGACGTCGTCTCTCCAGCGACTACCTCAATGTCCCGGTACCACACCTCCCGCTCACCCTGCACCAAGTCGATGCCCTGAACGTGATACAACCCCTCCGGAACCTCCGCTTCATAGTTCCCCGGCGAAACTTCCGCAAGGTCGCAAACGTAGTCACCATCTTCTTTGTACACCACAAACCAACCGTTGGTGCTCAGCGGTTCATCACCGGACAGAAGCCTTATACGCAGTCGCCCCATGCCGCCAATCCTAACGGTTTTCGACGTCGTCTCTCCAGCGACTACCTCAATGTCCCGGTACCACGCTTCCCCCACCCCCGGCGCTAGGTCGATGCCCTGAACGTGATACAACCCCTCCGGAAGCTCTGCTTCATAGTTGCCCGGCGACACTTCCTTAAGGTCCGAAACATAATCACCATCTTCTTTGTACACCGCAAACCAACCGTTGGCGCTCAGCGGTTCATCACCGGACAGAAGCCTTATACGCAGTCGCCCCATGCCGCCAATCCTGACGGTTTTCGACGTCGTCTCACCAGCGACTACCTCAATGTCCCGGTACGATGCCTCCCGCACACCTGGCGCCAGGTTGAGGGCCAGAACGTGATACAGCCCCTCCGGAAGCTCTGCCTCGTAATTGCCCGGCGATACTTCCTCTAGGTCACAAACGTAGTCTTCGCCTTCTTTGTACACCATGAACC
>JAAYLE010000219.1 GCA_012522085.1 Bacillota bacterium
ATCCAAGGTGAACTGGGCCTTAATCTCGGGAAGAGGCAGGATTTCCTCCCCCGTCGGGGATGACCAGCCCAGGAGGGCCAGGTAGTTGACTAGGGCCTCCGGCAAAAAGCCCATCCGGCGAAAATCGTCGATGGAAGCTGCTCCGTGGCGTTTACTCAGTTTGCTCCGGTCGGGGCCCAGGAGCATGGCAATGTGGGCAAATTGGGGCTCCTCCTCTCCTAAGGCCCGATAGAGGAGGATCTGCCGGGGAGTGTTGGAGATGTGTTCATCGCCCCGGATGATATGGGTGATCTTCATCAGTGCATCATCGACGGTGACGGAGAAATTATAAACCGGCATGCCGTTTGAACGCAGGACGATGAAATCGCCGATGTTGTCGGTGGCAAAGCTGATCTCCCCCCGGACAAGATCCTGGAGGATGATCTCTTCCCCCGCCGGGACCTTGAACCTTAAGGCCGGTTTTCTCCCCTCGGCTGCCAGTCGCCTTCGCTCCCCAGCGGCAAGATCCCGACATCGGCCCGAATAGCGGGGCATGAGGCCCTGCTCCAGATAGCGCTGTCGATCTTCTTCCAGCTCCTCATCGGTGCAATAGCACTCGTAAAGGAAGCCCTCCGAGAGCAGCCTTTGGGCCGCATCCCGGTAGATGGCCAGCCGCTCCGACTGCCGGTAGGGCCCGTAGGGTCCGCCAACATCCACCCCTTCGTCCCAGTCGAGGCCCAGCCAGCGCAGATCCTCCACGATCGCCCCCTCATAATGGGCCTCGGACCTTGCCCGATCCGTATCCTCGATGCGCAGCACCACTTGCCCGCCGAAATGGCGGGCGAACAGCCAGTTGAACAAGGCTGTATGGACGTTGCCGATGTGCAAGTAGCCAGTTGGACTCGGCGCAAATCGCACCCTAACAGTTTTTCCCAAATGCTTCACCCCAGCTTTCATCTTCCCGCAAGGAGTCTATCCCCACCATCCAGCCACTCCATCTTCACCAAGCCGATCCCCCGCTCCACCAGTCCGATGGCCCTAGCTGCAGCCCGGGAAAGATCGATGGCCCGACCTTACACGTAAGGTCCCCGATCGTTGATCTTGACCACGACGCTCTCGCCATTTTGCAGGTTGGTCACCCGGACTTTAAGGCCGAAGGGCCAGCTGCGGTGGGCGGCGCTAAGCCCATTTTGGTCAAACACCTCGCCGCTGGCCGTTCGGCGGCCATGGAATCTCCCCCCATACCAGGAGGCAACGCCGATGTAGCTTCTCTCCCCACGGCCAAGGCCGGCGTAGCCGAGGAGATGGGGGCAGCCCCCAAGGCCTGCCTTAGGTTGTTGGCCCAGATTAGGGCCAGTTCCCAGGGCTGGCAGCGATTGATGTCCGCATGCTCCTGGTCGACGGTGATGATGAGCCTGCCGCCGATGGCAACCACATGCTGCCCGGCGATTATGTCCGGTGCGATTTGCTCGGGGCTCAGCCCCTCAGCCAGGGCCCCCGCCAAGCGGCCGGCCACTATGCGTCCCCTCTCCAAGGGGGAAAACCCGCCGTGGGCCCTGCGCACCCGCAGGACGACAACCTGCTTGACACATATTTCAACCACGTCTCCTGCTTGCCTGACCCCCACATCCCCCGCTTCCACCAAGCAGGAAGCAAGCACCAGGATGGACAGGCAGAGGATGAGACCCTTGCCCATACTGTTCCTCCTCAAAGGCTTTTTTTCCTAGTATGACCAGTAGTAGGGAAAATAAACGTTTTTGCCAGTTTTTACCCCAGAACCTGCTGCAAGAGAGCAAGCAGCCGAGGATGATCGACGATGGCGTTGAACGAAAAGAGCACCACCCCGGAAGCGCCCCGGGCCCGCACCTTTTGGATCTGATCAACCAGCTTCTCGGGCTCATCCACCAAGGCGTAGGCGCCAAGACCAATGTAGAGGGTCCCTGCCGTTGATTTCAATATCTGTTGGACTTGACTGTCCACCAGGAGATTGCTGGTGGAGTAAAGCATAGGTACGGCAAAGTCGAGGAGGCCATCGGCCAGCCACTTGCCCCAGTCCTGGAGGCGCTCCTCCCGGGAGTCTTTGAGATCACCGTAAACGGCCGCGGATAGCTTTAGATCCGGCTTCAACCCTCTTATCTCCAGGCTGATCTGCCGCACCAGCTCCGTCACCTTATCCCGGCGAAATCCATCCCAGGCGGCAAGGATGCGCTCGCAGCCTTCAGGGCCGAGGCGGCCTTGCCAGTAGTCGGGCCGACCCGCCAAGTCCAAAGGATCGACTCCCCACTCTTTGGCGAAGGCAGACCTGTTTTGGCCGCTGTAGCCAAAGTCCCGGGTCGGGTAGCGGACGTAATCTAAGTGGATGCCGTCAACATCATAGTTTTCCACCAGCTCCCGGACCATGGCCCGCAGGAAGGCTTGCACCTCGGGCAGGGCCGGCTCGAGCATGGGGGCGGGCAGGTAAGTATTGCCCCGCTCATAGGTCAGGATATTATTCCCTTGCGCATCCACCATGAACCATTCGGGGTGCTGGTTGAGGACGTGCCGGGGATCCTGGGGTCGATAGACGAAGGACCCCATGGTCAGCAAGTTGACCCAGGCATGGACTTCCAGTCCTGCCCGGCGGCTTTGGGCGATGGCATAGGCCAAGGGATCGAAATCCGCGGTCAGTTTTGCCTTGGGAAAAAGCGCCGACTCGTAGTAGGCCTCACCCCGTCCGTTGACCTGGAGGAGAAGAAAATCAATGCCTAAATCCCGGGCCAGGTTGATTGCCCGGTCGATTTGCTCCTTATCCGTCAGAGCATCCCGGACGACCCAAAGGCCGCGACGCTCCGCCTGGACCAAGGACCCCAGGGCAAGGAGAAAGACTACGATCCAAACTAAGCGCTTCACTCTTCAACCACCCCGTCGACAAGGGCCACCGCCCAGGCGGCGATCCCCTCGCCCCGGCCCATAGCCCCCAGGCCCTCGGTAGTGGTTGCCTTGATGCTCACCTTGCCCGTCGGCAAAGCGAGGATCTGGGCGATGTTCGCCCTAGCTTGGTCGATGTAGGGAGCAAGCCTTGGTGCTTGGGCGACGACCACCGCATCGATGTTCACGATCGTGGCTCCCCTCTTCCTGAGGAGCTCCCCTACCTCCTTGAGGAGCTCTAGACTGCTCGCTCCCCGGTAGGCAGGATCGGTGTCGGGAAACAGGGCCCCGATGTCCCCCATGGCAGCCGCCCCTAAAAGAGCATCCATGATGGCATGGACGAGGACGTCCGCATCGGAATGGCCGAGGAGGCCCAGGGAATAGGGAATAGATACCCCTCCTAGAATGAGCTCCCGGCCGGGAACGAGCCGGTGCACATCGTAGCCTGCCCCAACCCGGGGCTGGGTCAAAAAGGATCGAGCCATGATGACATCCTCCGGTGTTGTCAGTTTCAAGTTGGCATAGGAGCTCCGCACAACGGCGACGGGACAGCCCAGCCTTTCCACAAGGGAGGCATCGTCCGTCCCTTGGAAGCCATCCTCCCGGGCCCGGGAATAAGCCTCCAGCAAGACTTCAGCCTTGAAAGCCTGGGGCGTGTGGATAGCCCATAGCTCATCTCGGGGAAGGGTCTCCACGACCAATCCCATGGAGTCAACCCGCTTGATAGTATCTTTGACGGGCGCCGCCGCAACGGCAGCGCCGGTCTTTTTCGCCGCTTCGATCACATCGGCCAGCAATTTTTCCGTAAGGAGGGGTCTAGCCCCATCGTGGACGACGATTAAGTCCCACTCCTCACCGGCGACGGCCGCCAGGCCGTTTGCTACCGAGTCGCCCCGGGTGGGCCCCCCGGGGACTATCCGGGCGGCTTTAGCCAGCCCATAGCGCTCAACGACAAAGGTCCGACAATAGTCGATTTCCTCCTCCCGGACAATGGGAACTATTTGGTCGATCAGGGGGCTTTCCTGGAAGACCTTCAAGGTCAAAGCCAGGGCCGGATGCCCCCCCAGGGGTAGATACTGCTTGTTGATTTCCGCTATCTCCCCCATCCGCCGTCCAACGCCGGCGGCGGGAATCAGGGCAACTATTTTCTCCATCTTGCCTCCACCCATCATCTGGCATCAAAAAAAGGGCTTCGCCAACAGGAGGCGAAACCCTTCTTGGACTAGGCTTTCGGCTACAACGCCCGTTCCATGGCCTTGGGCTTAGCGAAAATCATGCGGCCCGCGGCCGTCTGCAGGACACTGGTAACCAAAACGCCGATGGACTCCCCGATGTACTTGCGGCCGCCATCGACTACGATCATCGTTCCATCATCAAGATACCCGACTCCCTGCCCTTGTTCCTTCCCGTCTTTGATGACGTGGACGGTCATCTCTTCTCCGGGCAGGACTACAGGCTTAATGGCATTAGCCAGTTCGTTGATGTTCAGCACCGAAACACCTTGGAGCTCAGCCACTTTGTTCAGGTTGTAATCATTGGTGATCACCTTGGCTCCCAGCTTTTTCGCCAGCCGCACGAGCCGGGAGTCGACTTCGCCTTGCTCCGCCTCGTCCCAGATTTGGATGGTCACGTTGCTCTCCTTGCGCATTTTGTTCAGGATGTCGAGACCCCTTCGGCCCCGATTGCGCTTTAGCATATCGGAGGAGTCGGCGATGTGCTGCAGCTCCTCAAGGACGAAATTGGGGACGAGGAGAATACCTTCGATGAACCCCGTCTTACAGATGTCGGCGATCCGTCCGTCGATGATCACGCTGGTGTCAAGGATTTTGCAAGGGGTGCGATGGGAAAGCCGACCGGACTTGGAACGGTCCTGGACCTTAGATGAAAGCTTAAAGAGTGGCAATAATTCCTCTTTTTTCTTGATGGCTACTACGGCACCAGCGTACCCCATGGTGAAGGTGATGACCAACGGCGCGTAATAGCCGATAATGGGAATCTGCGGCAGGGGAATTGTGCCGAGGATGCCGATGACCAAACCCAGCAAGAGCCCGACCACTCCCACGATCATGTCTTGCAGGGGGATGTGATACAAGACTTTCAGCAAGCGTCCAACGCTTACCTGATACAATCGGATGATCATCGGCCCCACGAACAGCCCCGCCAATGCGCCCCCCAAAGTACCCAGCCAAGTGCTCATGGAGACGGGCAAATCCATCCCCAGCCGCAGCCAAAGGCTCTCCAGGCTGTAGGATAGGACCTGATATCCCGCTGTTGCCCCAATGAGCGTCGTCATCAAGCGACCGATTTTCTCGTAGACCACGCAGTTTCACCTCCTCTACTGGAAAATTCCAGCTCCATCTGTCCAGGATCCCTTGCTTTCATAGTTTTGGCGGTCAACTGCGTTCTTATGCATAAAATATGGCAGTCGTCTTTCCTGCTCAGGCCTCCTCATCGTCCATCCCGAGCAGGCGGTCGATCATTGCTTCGACTTCTTCTGGAGTGGAATCCTGGGCGAGCACCAGCTCGCTGATCAGAATTTGCTTCGAACTGTCAAGCATCTTCCGTTCGCCGGTGGACAGTCCTTTTTCCCGATCCCTGATGGCTAGGTTCCGCACTACTTCCGCCACCTCAAAGATGTCTCCCGACCTGATCTTCTCCAAGTTAGCCCGGTAGCGGCGGTTCCAATTGGGGGACATTTTCGATTTTTCCCCTTGGAGAATTTCCATTACCTTCGCGATGTCTTCCTTGTCAGCCACCTGTCGCAGTCCAATTTCCTCGACGCTTTGCATCGGCAGCATGACCCTCATATCACCGATGGGCAGGTGCATGATATAGTATTTATCCCGTTCACCCAGCACCTCCTTTTCCTCGATGGCCTCGATGATGCCGGCCCCGTGCATCGGGTAAACGACCTTGTCGCCCACCACAAAAGACACTCAGACCCCTCCTGACTCTACCAACTCATTTATCTGAATTATAATGCATTTTGACAATGTTGCTCACGTATACAAAAGATACAGCGGCCCAACTATATTCTAGCACCCGGCGGAAAAGGTGTCAATTCCATTGCCTCCAGGCCCCTTTCGCGTCCTTGACAAAGCCATTTTCGCCCGCCTATAATAGATTTGCGATCAAGCTTTCCCAAAAGGAGATGTCGCCTTTTATGGGTAGCCAAGACGCTATTATATGTCATGAGTTTCAGGAGACCGTCGCCCAGTACTTGATCCGTCATCGCAGTTTCTTAGATGTCCTCTCCAAACTGCAAGAGTCGACCGCTCGCACCCAGCGGGCCGTCGCCAAAGCCATCACCTTGTGTGGATGTCTCGAAGCCGAAGCCAGCAAGCCCGAAATCCCGCCGGATGTGGGTTTCTCTGAGCTGCTCGCCCTCATGGACACCCACCTTCGGGGCGAGCTGTGTGAGACTTGTCGGGATGTAGTTGAAACCGAGATCGGTCATGCCCTGTTTTATCTGACAGCCCTCTGCAATCTCCTTGGACTAGACCTTTCCACCATCATGCAAAAGCAGCTGGATCGCATCGAAACGTTAGGTCCCTTTTACTTAGCTTAAATGTGACGATCAAGGAGGACCTGCTCCCGCAGACGCCGCAGGCCCTCTTTGATAGCCCGCGCCCGCACTTCGCCAATCCCTTCCACATCGTCGAGCTCCTCGATGGAGGCTTGGAGGACCTCAGGCAGTGTTTTGAACTGTTGGACCAAGTTATCGATGACCGCCATCGGCACCCGGGGGATTTTGTTCAGGATCCGGTAGCCTTTGGGGGTCACGGAATTCTCCAGGCTGGCCGCACCACCCCCATAGCCCAAGGCCCGGCAGATGGAGCTTTGATCGAGGAGCTCCTCCGCAGACCAGCGGGACATTTCATCCCAGATCTCCTGCACCGGTCGGTTGTTGCCCTCCGCCTGGTAGTCCTTGATGACCAGTCGGCCTTCATCTTCCAGATTGACCATCAGCTCTTCGAGCTGCATGCTCACCAAGCGCCCCTCACTGCCCAGCTCCCAAATGTAGCGCTCGATCTCCGCATCGATCCTCGCTACCATTTGGGCCCGCTGGACGACGGTGACCACATCGGAGAGGGTCACCAGATCCTCGAACTCCATGGCGCTTAAATTGATCAAGGCTTGCTCCATGACGCTCTTGTATTTCTCCAACGTCTGGAGGGCCTGATTGGCCTTGGCGAGGATGACGCTTACATCCCTCAGGATGTACTTGACGTTGGCCTGATAGACGGTAATCACATTGCGGCGTTGGGAGATGGCGATCACCATGGCGCCCGTCTGCCGGGCGACCCTTTCGGCCGTCCGGTGCCGCGAGCCCGTCTCGAAGGAGGGGATCATCGGATCAGGTGTTAGTTGGGTGTTGGCATAAAGGATAGTCTTGGTATCCCGTGAGAGGATGATGGCTCCATCCATCTTGGCCAGTTCATATAAAGAAGAAGGATGGAAGGCGGCATCGATGCGAAATCCGCCATTGACTAGACTCAATACTTCTTCGCTGTCGCCGATGACGATCAATGCACCAGTCCGAGCCCGGAGGATGTTCTCTAGTCCTTCATAAAGGGGCGTCCCCGGAGCTAGGATGCGTAGATTCTGCAGGAACTTGTCCTCAGTGATTTTCTCCTCCTTCACTTGGTCCCCTCCTCCCCTTTGAGCGGCAGATCATGGCAGCGCCAACTCCAGAGCCTCTTCCAAAGAGGCCGCCTCCATCAACAAAACGCCTTCCCCGGCAAGCTTTTTCAGGTCGTGCGATTCGGTCCGGGGGAGCAGGAAGCGGTTGAATCCGAGTCGGATCCCTTCTTTGATCCGGGCTTCGACCCGGGGGACCCCCCGCACTTCCCCCGCTAGACCAACTTCACCGAAGACAACCAATCCTTCGACGGGCGCCCGGTTGCGAAAGCTGGATGCGATCGCCACGGCGATCCCTAAGTCCGCGGCGGGCTCGGCGATCCGAAGACCTCCCGCGACGTTGCAGTAGACATCCTGGGCATGCAGACCCAGGCCCCGGCGTTTCTCCAGCACCGCCAACAGCATGCACATGCGATTGTAGTCGATGCCGGAGGAGAGCCTCCTGGGAGATCCGCCAAAGGGCGCCGCGGTCACAAGCGCCTGGAGTTCCACCATCAAAATGCGGCTGCCCTCACAGCTGGGAAACACGATGGAACCGGGCACCATCCTTGGCCGACCGGCTAGGAAGAGGGAAGAGGGATCGGGGATGCCCTCCAATCCCCGCTGCCCCATCTGAAAGATGCCTACTTCGTTAGTTGAGCCGAACCTGTTCTTCACCGCCCGGAGGATCCGCAGCTGTGTATGGGGGTCGCCTTCAAAATAGCAGACAACATCGACCATGTGCTCCAAGACCCGGGGACCGGCGAGGGCTCCCGCCTTAGTCACATGACCTACCAACACAATCGAAATCCCCGTGTTCTTGGCCAAAGCCAGGAAAGAAGCTGTGGCATCCCTTACTTGGGATACGCTCCCGGGGGCAGAAGCTAGTTCAGCGCTATAAACCGTCTGGATGGAATCGACTACCACAAATTGGGGGAGGTTCTGGCGAATTTGGGCTAGGATCTGTCCCATGTCCGTTTCGGAGAGGATCAGCAAACGGGGATGAAGGGCATCTAGTCTTTCTGCCCGGAGCTTCAGTTGTTGAGGGGACTCTTCGCCAGATATGTACAGAACAGTCCCGAATTTGGCCGCCCACCGATGGCTGACCTGCAAAAGCAATGTAGACTTGCCCACCCCCGGATCCCCGCCGACTAACACCAAGGATCCTGGCACCACACCCCCGCCAAGCACCCGGTCGAATTCGTCCACCCCAGTCGATGCACGTCGCCCATCCTCGGCGTCAATCTCGGTAATGGCCTGGACCTGGTTGGGTTGGGCGGCCCAGCCTTCGGCCTGCGAGGGGACGTCTCGCTGCTCCTCCAGCGAATTCCATTCGTCACACCCCGGGCAGCGCCCCATCCATTTCGACGCCTTATAACCACAATCCCGGCAAACGTACACCGTTTTTGGCCTAGACATCCAACCGGCTCCCAAATACTCCAGAATAGTCTTCTTTGTTATTATAACACTTCCCAACAGTCTTGCCAATGACGCAGAAAGGGGGCCCGGGGGCGGGAGCCCACTCAGCCTCCCCAACGGGCCCCTTCGGCAAGTCTGGTTTTACTGGCGTACTCCAGCCTCGGTTTCTTTTTTCTGGAATTTCATCCGGGTGCCGTCGGCATCCACCACCACCACGTCCCCAGGACCGAAGGTGCCTTTGAGGATCTCATCGGCCAATGGGTTTTCCACCAGCCGTTGAATGGCCCGCCGCAAGGGCCTGGCGCCAAAGTCCCGGTCGTACCCTTCCTTCACCAACAGCTCCTTGGCCGCGTCGGTAACTTCGATGGACACCTCTTGCTCGGCTAGCTGCTGCCTCAGGTCCTTGAGCATGATGTCGATGATCTGGGCGATGTGCTCCTCGTTCAGAGCGTGGAAGACGATCACTTCATCGATCCTGTTGAGGAACTCGGGCCGGAAGGTGCGCCGCAGCTCATCGAGGACCTTCTTTTTCATCTTGTCGTGCATCTCGGCCTCGTCCCGCTCAACGACAAACCCGATGGACCCATCCCGGTGGATGGCATGGGCCCCCACGTTGGACGTCATGATCAGGACTGTGTTGCGAAAGTCGACGGTCCTCCCCTTGGCATCCGTCAGCCGTCCATCCTCCAAGACCTGGAGCAAGACGTTGAACACCTCGGGATGAGCTTTCTCGATTTCATCAAACAGGACTACCGAGTAGGGTCGGCGCCTGACCCGCTCCGTCAGCTGACCCCCATCATCGTAACCCACATAGCCCGGAGGGGCGCCAACTAGTCGGGAGACAGTATGCCGCTCCATGTATTCCGACATGTCGAGGCGAATCATAGCGTCTTCATCGCCGAAGAGACTCGCAGCCAAGGCCCGGGCCAGCTCCGTCTTGCCGACCCCAGTCGGGCCAAGGAAGATGAAGGAGCCGACTGGACGCTTGGGGTCCTTAAGGCCGGCGTAGGCTCGCCGAATGGCCTTGGCGATAGCCTCAATGGCCTCATCCTGGGCAATGACCCGCTCGTGGAGGTGCTCCTCAAGTTTCAGCAGCTTCTCCGTCTCTTCCTGGGTCAACTTGGCAACGGGGATCCCCGTCCAGCTCGACACCACATTGGCGATGTCTTCCTCGGTGACTTCACCGCTGTTTTGCTCCCGGTTGTTCTTCCACTCGGTGCGCATCTTCTCCAGCTCATCCTGGAGTCTTTGCTCCTTGTCCCTCAAGGAGGCCGCCTTCTCGAACTCTTCATTCTTGATGGCCGACTCTTTTTCGATCCTTGCCTCGGCGATGCGCTCCTCCAGCTCCTTCAGCTCCGGCGGCGCAACCAGGCTCTGGAGCCGCACCATGGAGGCCGCTTCGTCGATGAGGTCGATGGCCTTGTCGGGAAGGAACCGATCGGTCACGTACCGGGAGGACAAGATAGCCGCGCTGCGCAGGGCCTCATCGGTGATCTTCACCCGATGGTGGGCCTCATAGCGGTCCCGCAGCCCTTCCAGGATGGCGATGGTTTCTTCGACGGAAGGCTCCTCCACCATGATGGGCTGGAACCTTCGCTCCAAGGCGGCATCCTTCTCCACATACCGGCGATATTCATCCAAAGTGGTGGCCCCGATGGCCTGGAGCTCTCCCCGAGCCAGCGCGGGCTTGAGGATGTTGGATGCGTCGATCGCGCCCTCCGCGGCGCCGGCGCCGATGATGGTGTGCATCTCATCGATGAATAGGATGACATCCCCCGAAGCCCTGACTTCTTCCATGACCTTCTTCAATCGCTCTTCGAATTCGCCCCGGAACTTGGAGCCGGCAACTAAAGCGGCCAGGTCCAACGTGACTACCCGCTTGTTCATCAACGGCTCCGGCACATCGCCGGTGACGATCTTCCGGGACAATCCTTCGGCGATGGCCGTCTTCCCCACCCCCGGCTCGCCGATGAGGCAGGGATTGTTCTTGGTCCGGCGGCTGAGGACCTGGATCACCCGCTGAA
Source organism: Bacillota bacterium (assembly GCA_012522085.1). GTDB lineage: Bacteria > Bacillota > Limnochordia > JAAZLZ01 > JAAZLZ01 > JAAZLZ01. The sequence continues at coordinate 10,950 of JAAYLE010000219.1, forward strand.
TCTCCTTCTCCCGGCCGATCACCGGGTCCAGTTTCCCCTCCCGGGCCAGTTCCGTCAAGTCCCGGCCGAACTGGTCTAAGGTCTGGGTCGGCGTCCGCTTGCGAGCAGCCTTGGCGCCGGCGCTTTGTCCGCCGCCGAGAAGGCCGGTAACCTCCCGGCGAGCCTTCTCCAGGTCAACCCCGAGGTTTCGCAGAACCTGGGCGGCAACTCCTTCCCCTTCCCGGACGAGGCCAAGGAGAATATGCTCCGTACCGATATAGGTGTGGCCGAGCTGCCTGGCTTCTTCGAAGGATAGCTCCAAGACCCGCTTCGCCCTGGGGGTAAACCCAATCTGGGCGCTGGGGACGGCATCCCCCCGGCCGATGACCCGTTCAACTTCCCGACGAACTTTTTCTAAACTGACCCCCGCACCCTGCAATGCCCGAGCCGCGACCCCCTCGCCTTCGGCAATGAGGCCGAGGAGGATGTGCTCCGTGCCAACTACGTTATGCCCAAGCTGCCTAGCCTCCTCTTGGGCGAGGACAATCACCCGCTGGGCTCTTTCCGTAAAGCGACCAAACATGATTTCCACCTCCTGATTCAATCATGCAAAGTTCGTATTCTTTCTCTAATCAGGGCCGCCCGCTGCCGATCCCGCTCCCCGGCATCCATCTTCCGCCCCACCATCTTCTGCAGATGGGCCGGCCTGATGAGGACCAGGAGTTCTTGCAGGATCGTGGGCGCAAGGCCCTTGAATAACCCCATGTCAATGCCCAGCCTCACATCCGAGAGCAGCTCCATCGCCTCGTGGGAGCTGATCGAGCGGGCATGGGCTAAGATTCCGTAGGATCGATACAACCTATCTTCAATGTCTCCCCGTTCGCGGAGAGCTTCCCGAGCCTCCCTTTCCTGGGCAATTACTTGCTTTGTTATGTTTTCCAAATGGCTGATGATTTCTTCCTCCGATGGACCTAAGGTCACTTGATTGGAAAGCTGATAGATATTGCCCACAACTTCCGTCCCTTCGCCGTAAAGGCCCCGGACCACCAGACCAAAGGACCCCATGTCCGCTAGGATCCGACGGATTTGATCGGTGATGGTTATCCCTGGCAGATGGAGCATGACCGAAGCCCGCAGTCCCGTCCCCAAATTGGTGGGACAGGCCGTCAGGTAGCCTAAGTCCTGGGAAAAGGCAAAGTCCAATTGTTCGCTGTAAAGGTCATCGAGGCGGCTGCACATCTCCCAGGCGCCCGTCAGCTGCAGGCCGGGAAAGAGGACCTGGATGCGGAGGTGATCCTCTTCATTGACCATGATGCTGACGGCTTCATCATCCCGGAGAATCACCGCCCTGTCCTTTTCCACGGCGGCCAGTTGGGGACTGATCAGGTGCCGCTCCACCAGGAGCCGCCGATCCAGGGGCGATATGTCCTCCAGGAGGACAAAGTCGATCTGCCCCAAGTTCTTGGCCAGGGCGGTGGCCCCTTTGACCATCTCAACCACCTTAGCCCGGTCTTCGTGGGAGGCGGCCCCGGGAAAGGGGATCCCCCTGATGTTCCGGGCCAGCCGGATCCGGCTGCCGATGACCACGTCCTGCTCGGGACCCTCGCCTTTCATCCACTGGCTGCCATCCCTGTTAGTAATCGTTCGAAAGGACATTCCCCCGCCTCCTTACCCTAACTGACCTTCCAAATTGCGGATTTCGTCCCTCAATTTGGCAGCCAACTCGTATTCTTCCTTGCTGATGGCCTCTTGCAGCTGCCTGCGCAGGCCCTCCAGCTCCCGCCGGATCTTGATCCCCTTGCCCTCAGGGCCGGGGACCTTGCCCCTGTGCCTCGCACCGCCGTGGAGCCGCCGCAGAAGGGGTTCCAGCTGGGGAGCAAAGCCCTCATAGCAACTCGGACAGCCCAGCTGTCCCAGGCGGCGAAAATCCTGCTGGGTGAGGCCGCAGCTCGTACACTTAGTTTCCCGGCGCACTCCGGGGACGGAACTCCAATCAAAGAGGCTGGCAATTAGCTTCGGGAAACCAAAGCTAGCTTCCGCAAACTCCTCCCGGCCCTGGGCGCACTGTTCGCACAAGTGAATTTCACTGTGCACATTATTTATTATTTTGGTAATATGGACGACCGCCGGGCGCTGCCGACATTCATCACAAAGCACTGGTCCTTACCCCTTTCCCCTTTCAGTTCTCTTCAAACAGAACCATCAGCATCGCCTTCAAGAGCGAGGCCCGTATGATCCCGTCCCACGGGGGATCAAGCATCCTGGACTCCATCCGCAGCGACGCCCGCAGCATCGCTTCCTGGCGGCTGCTTATGGCGCCGATCTCAGCCAGCCGACCCAGCAGGGCCTCCGCGTCCTCCTGGCCGATCTCGTTGCCGATGGAGCAGCAGATTTGCTGCAGCAGCCCCGGCGGGCTGCCCCAGCTGAGGCGCAAGATGCGGATGTATCCGCCGCCGCCCCGTCGGCTCTCCACCACATAGCCCTGTTCGGGAGTGAATCTAGTTGCCAGAACATAATTGATCTGGGAAGGGACGCAATCGAACTCCTGCGCAATCTCCGCTCTTCTGATCTCAATCATCCCTTCCCGGGCCTGATCGAGCAACGATTTCAGATAGCGTTCGATGTTGTCAGCAAGACTAGCCATTGAACTGCCCCTTTGACTTTTCCTGACTTTGACCTTTCCTGACCTTCGTCGGTTATATTATACCACAAGTTGCGCGGAGGGCAAGGGCAAATTTCCCAAGTGCTCATATTTCCCTTCCCCCAACAGACAAAAGCCCCCCAAAAGGGGGGAATGGAGCGGGCGGAGGGAGTTGCACCCCCATCTTCCGGTTGGGCCGGACGCCTTACTTAGGCTACGCCCGCCTACGCTACTACTCATATGCGATCCTCCCGCGGAAGTTGCCCCTATTTCATCAACATCACTGACGTTGCCTTGATCAAGGCCGTTGCCTGGGCTCCCTCCTTCAACCCCAGCTCATCGACCGCCTCCGCTGTGACCTCCCGCCCTCAACATCCAGGACCACCTTGGCGACGGGACCGCTCCGTTCGATCTCCCTGACTGTACCCGGCAGCTTATTCCGACCGCTGATTCCCATAAGATACCCCCCAAAGTCTATCGTATCCCTAATTTCCCCAGTTTCCCAGCGGGAAATCCATGGGCTTCCCCGAGGAGAAGGAGCGATTGCCGCCGAACACCTGACCCATGGACAGCATACCAAGCCTTTGCCGGAAATGGAGACTCTCTTTGGAAAGTCGCTTCGACAGCAAGAAGAACCTAGTCTACAAAGCCAGGTGCCGAGGTTCCCTTTGCGTCTTGAAGTGGTTTCGCCGCGAGGAGGCGGCCGACCGGGAGTTTGCCCTCCTAGACAGGGCCCATGGGCTGGGCCTGAGGGTGCCAAGGCCTCTTGACCTTTGGCCGGGGCGGGCCATCCTGATGGAATTCATCCCTGGGGAGAACCTATGCGACCTAATCAATGAAGAGCCTTCCCTCCAGATCGGGTTGCGGCTTGCGGAGTGGTATGCGGGCTTTCACAAGGCCTTCCCTTCGGACGATGGGGTGCTCCTCAAGGGCGACTCCATCCTGCGCAACTTCGTCTGGCGGGGAGGAAGCCCCTGGGGAGTCGACTTTGAGGAGAGCAGACCTGGGAAACCAGCGGAGGACATCGGGGAGATTATCTGTTCCATCTTGACTACGGACCCTATGTTCACTTGGGAGAAGCTCAGCCTCTCCCGCCTCCTCATTGACCACTACCAGAGACTTGCTCCCCTGGAGGGGGTGGAAGACGCCCTAGCCTGGGCTTTGCGGGAAACGGCCCGTCGGCGGAGAGAGCCCTCACTCCTTGCTAGAGCCTGCTTGGTGGAAAAGATGGGCCTGGAAGGGTTAGCCGAGGATCCGTCCTAAGCCATAAAGGAGCACGGGAAAAAGGAGCAGGAT
>JAAYLE010000037.1 GCA_012522085.1 Bacillota bacterium
CCCAAGCGCTCCACTTTTGACTGAAGGAGCCGGAGACTTTGACTTCTTTGTAGCAGATCTGCTCAAAGTCGATCTCAATGGGTTTGCCAAACAAACCGATCTGGCCGTACTTGCCTCCCCGCCGCACTACTTGGAGGCAAAGGCGCGCCCCGCCGGCCGAGCCCGAGCACTCCAGCACCACGTCGGCCCCCCGGCCTTTGGTCAGATCTTTGATGAGTCCCTCCGCGTCGTCTTCTTCAACATTCATCACATAATCCGCCCCGAGGCTCTTGGCCACTTCCAAGCGGTGCTCATCGACGCCCGTGCCCGCGGCCACCACCAGGCCGCCCTCGGCCTTGGCCACCTGCATAGTCAACAGGCCGATAGCGCCCGGCCCGGTCACCAGGACCACATCCCCGGCACTCACTCCGGTAAGCTCCATCGCACCGTGGACGACGCAGGCCTAGGGCTCCGATAGGGCCCCGCCGATGAAGTCCACATTGTCGGGCAGCTTGTGCACCCTAGTCGCCGGCACCACGGTATACTTGGCGAAGGCTCCGTTGAGCCAGTAACCGATCCCCCGCCGCTGCAAGCACAGGTTGTAGGAGCCTGTCAGGCAGTGGATGCAGCGTCCGCAGGTAGAAAAGGTTGTCTCCGCGGTCACCCGCTCCCCTACTTCGATGCCCTCGACGCCTTCGCCCACCTCGACGACTACCCCGGCGAACTCGTGCCCCGTCACCACGGGGAGCTTCATGGGGATGCCGATATTGCCATGATAAGTGTGCAGATCCGAGCCACAAATGCCGGTGGCTTTGACCTCGATCTTAACCTCCCCAAAACCGGGCGATGGCTCGGGAACCTCCCGGATCTCCATGTTGCCTACGCCGCGGGCGTACTTCACCAACGCTTTCATCACAACTCACCTCTATGCTTTTTGTAACAGCGAACGAGCCTTCGACCGGACGTTCTCCGGAGTCAAGCCGTAGGCTGCAAGGAGCTCCTCGTAGCTGTTGGCTGACTGTCCGAAGACATCCTCGACGCCCACCCTCACTACCGACCCTGCGCCGGCGGCGCTTACTACTTCCGCCACTGCACTGCCTAGACCGCCGATGATGTTGTGCTCTTCGACGGTGACAATGCCTGCCGTCTCCCGGGCTGCAGCCAGGATCGCCTCTTCATCGAGGGGTTTGAGGGTATGAACGTTGAGCACCCGGGCGTCGATGCCCTCCTTGGCGAGCAGCTCGGCCGCTTCCAAGGCCACAGCCACCATCGTCCCGGTGGCGGCTAGGGTCACATCTTTCCCCGGCCTCATGACCACGATCTTGCCCAGTTCGAACTTGTAGTCCTCATCGTAGAGGGTCGGTGCGGCGATGCGGCCGACGCGGATGTAGACAGGTCCATCAAGCTCCAGCATCGCCTTCACCGCCTGCTTCATTTCGATGCCGTCGGCCGGACTAAGCACCGTCATATTAGGCAGCGACCGCATGATGGCGAGGTCCGCGATGCTCTGATGGGTCGCTCCATCCCCCGTATCGGTCAATCCCGCACTCGAGCCGCCGATCTTCACATTCAACCGGGGCAGGGCGACCGATTGGCGGATTTGCTCAAAGGCACGGCCCGAGGCAAAAACCGCAAAGGAATTAGCCACCGCGGTCCAGCCCGTCAGGGCAAGGCCTGCGGCCATGCCGATCATATTCTGTTCGGCAATCCCTACTTCAAAGAGGCGTTCGGGGAATTCCTGGCGGAAAAGCTCCCCCATAGTGGACTTGCGCAGATCCGCCTCCACCAGCACAATCCTCTCATTCTCCCGGCCGGCCTCTACTAAGGCCTGGCCATAACACTCGCGCAACTCTAGTTTATCTGCCACAGACGACACCCCCTTCTAGGCCAATTCCGCCAGCGCCTGTTTGTATTGCTCGGTGGTCATTTCGGCATGATGGTAGCCCGCCACATTCTCAGCAAAGGAGACTCCCTTGCCCTTGACGGTCTTAGCAACGATCATCACCGGCTTCTTGCGGACAGTCGCCGCCTCATCCAAGGCATCCAAAATTTGGCCGATATCGTGGCCGTCGATGTTGATCACATGCCAGCCAAAGGCCGCCCACTTCTCCGAGAGCGGCTCCGTCCTCATGGTCTCGGCACAGCACCCGGTGGCCTGCAGTCCATTGTTGTCGAGGAAGGCTACCAAATTGTCCACTTCGAAGTGGGCCGCAGCCATGGCGGCTTCCCAGATCTGGCCTTCATTGAGCTCGCCATCGCCGACGATGACGTAAACCTTGCTGTCTTTGCCGGCCAGGCGCAGCCCCAAGGCCATGCCCACCGCAACGGACAGCCCCTGCCCCAAGGAGCCGGTGCCGGCTTCGATCCCCGGCGTCTTGCGCATATCGGGGTGCCCCTGGGTCATTGAACCGAGATCTTTGAGTTTGTACAGTTCCTCTTGGGGAATGTACCCCAGGTCGATCAAGGCTGCATACTGGGCCAAGGCGGCATGGCCTTTGCTCAGCAGGAAGCGGTCCCGATCCTCCCAATTCGGATCCCCGGGGGAAAGACGCATCGTGTGATAGTAAAGGACGGCAACCATATCAGCGATCGACAAGGACCCGCCGAGATGACCCCGGCGGGTATCGCCAATCATCTCGACGATGCTCCGCCGAATCATCTTAGCCTTCTCTTCCAGTTCCGCAACCAATTTCGGATCAGCCATTCCTTCCACCTCCCATTGTGGCAATCCTACGCAAGGGCAAGCAGGGGATTCTCCAGCAGCTCTTTCACCCGAGCGAGGAACTTGGCGGCCTGCACGCCGTCCAAGACCCTGTGGTCGCCCGTCAAGGTGATCCACATGGTGGGCCGGATGACGACCTCCCCATCGACCACCATCGGCTGCTCCTTTATCCGGCCAACGGCCAAAATCGCACTCTCGGGAGGATTGATGATGGCCGTGAACCGATCCACGCCGAACATTCCCAGGTTGGAGATAGTAAAGGTTCCCCCCTGGAGCTCGTCGGGAGACAGCTTGCCCGCCTGGGCCTTCTTGGACAGTTCTTTGATTTCCCTAGCCACATCCACCAGACGCTTCTGGTTGATGGCCTTCACCACCGGCACCACCAGGCCCGTCTCCGCTCCAACGGCGATGCCCACGTTGATCTCGCCGAGCTGCCGGATCTGGTCGCCCTCCCAACGGGCGTTGATCTGGGGATGCTCCTCTAATGCCCGCCCAACCATATAGGCCAGAATATCGGTGTAGGAGACGCGCACCCCAAGGAGTTCTTCATCCGCGACCAGCTTGGTCCGCAGGGCCGCCGTCTCCGCCATGTCCACTTCCATGGCGATGGAGAACTGGGGAGCATTCTTGACGCTTTCCACCATCCGCTCCGCCATGATTTTGCGGATTCCCTTGACGGGCACCAAGACATCCTCGGCAGCAGGGGCAGCAACGACCGGGACCTCGGCGGGCTTAGCCGCTTTGGCCGCAACATAATCCAGGACGTCCCCCTCAGTGATCCTCCCGCCGGGACCGGTGCCGGGCACCTGGCTGAGTTCTTCCTCGCTCAAACCCTGCTCCCGGGCCACCCGCTTGGCCGCCGGAGAGGCTTTGACCCGCTCCCCGCCCCTGCGGACGGGCGCCTTGGGCTCTTCCGGAGCTGGAGCAGCCGCCGCCGGTTCTGCGGGCTTTGCCGGACCCTGAGCGTATTTGCCCGGCAGGGGTTCATCGGGATCGGTAATGACTGCGATGACTGTCGCCAGGGGCACTGTCTCCCCTTCAGGTACAATGATCTTCCGCAAGACGCCGCTGGCCGGGGACTCCACTTCAACCGCGGCCTTGTCCGTCATAACCTCCATCAAAGGCTCGCCTTCTTGGACAGCATCCCCTTCCTTCTTAAGCCACTTGTTGACGCTGCCCTCCTCCATCGTCAGGCCCAGTTTGGGCATCACAACTTCCGTTGCCAAAACCCTTCTCCTCCTTCACTGCAACATAATTAAGCGAGTACTTCCCGCACCCCGCTGATGATGTCTTCCACGTTGGGAAGGGCCGCATCCTCCAAGATGCGATTGTAGGGCACAGGCACGTCTACCGCGGCTACCCTCTTGACCGGAGCATCCAAGTAGTCAAAGGCTTCTTCCATGATGCGCATGCCGATTTCAGCCCCGATGCCGCAGGTGCGGCAAGCTTCGTGGACAATGACCGCCCGATTAGTCTTCTTGACCGAGCCCACGATGGTCCCCATATCCAGGGGCGCCACAGTCCGGGGGTCGATGACTTCAACGTCAATTCCCGACTCGGCCAATACCTCGGCCGCCGCCAACGC
>JAAYLE010000004.1 GCA_012522085.1 Bacillota bacterium
ACGCCCAGGGGGATGGTATATTCCCCTTCCGGCACCGGTCCTTTGCGGAAGTACAGGTTCTTGTTTTCCAGAAAGATGACCGGATTATCATCGCGAATTGCCGACTTAAGCAGACCCTTGGCATCGTAGGGGGTCGCGGGCATAACAACCTTCAGCCCGGGGACATGGGCGAACCACGCCTCTAGACTCTGGGAATGCTGGGCAGCATTCCCCCGTCCCCCTCCCCCTTGGGTCCTCACCACCATCGGCACCTTCGCTTTGCCGCCGAACATGTAGCGGATTTTTGCCGCCTGGTTGACAATCATCTCCATGGCAATGGTCATGAAGTCCACGTACATGATCTCGGCAACGGGACGGCAGCCTACGACCGCGGCCCCAAGAGCAGCGCCCACGATGGCGCACTCGGAAATGGGGGTGTTGCGCACCCGCTCACTGCCGAATTGGTCGATCAGACCTTTAGTGACGGTGAAAACCCCGCCATGCCGGCCCACGTCTTCACCGAGGACAAACACGTGGGGATCCCGCTCCATCTCCTCCCGGAGGGCTTCGTTCAACGCCTGAGCATAAGTTATCTCCCTCACAGTGTTCCCACCTTTCTCCTTCTCAAGCCCTCAGGCGTATAAATCCTCTAAAAGGTCTTCCACCAGCGGCTCAGGGCTCTCCTGGGCGAAGGCGACGGCCTGCTCCATCCGCGCCTTTTCCTCGCGGTCGATGGCATCACACTCTTCCTGGGTGAGGATCCCCTCCTTGATGAGGTAGTCCCTAAAGCGGAGGATCGGGTCCTTCTGCTTCCAGGCCTCCACTTCTTCCTTGCAGCGATAAAGGCCGGGGTCGCCGACGGTATGGCCAGTCCACCGGTAGGTAAGGCACTCCAGCAACGTCGGCCCCTTTCCCTCCCTGGCTCTGGCGACGGCATCCCGGGCTGCTTCGTAAACCTGGAAAAGATCATTGCCGTCGACCTGGACGCCGGGGATGCCGTAGGCCGCGGCCCGCTTCACAACCCCATCGATGGCCAGACTCTCCCTGGTGGAGGTGGAAACGGCATACATATTGTTTTCGCAGACAAAGACCACCGGCAGCTTCCAGACGGCAGCCAGATTAATGCCTTCGTGGAAAGCCCCCGTATTGGAGGCCCCGTCGCCGAAAAAGGCTGCTGCCACCCGGTCCTCCCCTTTGATGGTGCTGCCCAAGGCAGCGCCGACGGCGATGGGTATGCCGCTGCCGACGATACCGTTGGCGCCAAGGATCCCTAGGTCCAAATCAGCAATGTGCATCGAACCGCCTTTGCCTTTGCAATAGCCAGTCGCCTTGCCTAATAGTTCGGCCATCATCTTATTGAGATCGCCGCCTTTGGCAATGCAGTGACCATGCCCGCGATGGGTGCTGGAGACGTAGTCATCGGGTCTGAGGGCAGTGCAAACCCCGACCGCCACCGCCTCTTCCCCGAGGTAAACGTGGGTTGCCCCCCGGACCTGGTCTTGTTCGAAAAGCCTTAAGATGCTTTGCTCGAAGTAGCGGATAGCCAGCATCTTCCGCAGCATGACAACCAGGGCGTCCTTGGCAAGCTCCATTGCTCCCCCTCCCTACATAGCCCGTTCGTAAATGGCCTGGATCTCATCCCGGCAAATCCGCCGGGGATTGTTGGCCAAAAGGCGCGTAACTTGGGAGGCGGCATCGGCCAACTCGGGCGCCGCGCTCGGATCGATCCCCACATCCCGCAGGCTGGTGGGGATGCCCACATCCTCGACCAAGGCCTTGATGGCCTCCACTGCCCGCCAGGCCCCTTCCCGCAGGGACAGCCCCTCGATGGGCTCGCCCATTAGCCGGGCCACATTACAAAACTTCTCCAGGTTGGCCAGATAATTGAACTCCATTACATAGGGCAGGAGCAAGGCATTGGACACGCCATGGGGTATCCTGTAGGTGCCGCCTAAAGGATAGGCCAGCGCGTGAACCGCACCAGTCCCCGCCATGCTCAGGGCGATGCCTCCGTAAACGCTCCCCAGAGCCATGTCATAGCGGGCTTCCAAGTCTCCTGGATTGGCCACCACCGTCCGCAGACTCCTGGCGATTCGCCGGATGGACTCGGCGGCAAACAAGTCGGAGTGGATCGAAGCCCTAACGGAGGTATAGGACTCAACAGCATGGGTAAAAGCATCCACGCCGGTGGCTGCAGTCAGGCGCGGCGGCGCCGACAAGGTCAGCTTGGCATCCACAATCGCCACCCGGGCGAAGTTGTAGGGACTGACTACCCCCACCTTCAACTTCTCTTCCTCATCGAGGAAAATGGCATTGGGGGTGACTTCGCTGCCAGTGCCCGCGGTGGTGGGAAGCAAAATCGTTGGCACCGAGGGGTTTTTCACCAGTCCAGTGCCAAAGTAGTCTTTGATCGAGCCAGGGTTGTTGGCCAGCACGCCTGCTCCTTTGGCCATGTCCAGGACGGACCCGCCGCCAACGCCCACGATGGCATCGGGCTTCATCTCCCTGGCCGCATCCCCCAGCTTATCGGCATCCCTGACGGTCGGCTCGGGAGGCACATCATCATAAACAGACAGCTCCCCGCAGCACTTTTTCAAGTCAGCCTCGATCTCTTCCGTCAGCCCGGCCTCCCTGACGCCCTTGTCGGTCACCAGCAGGACTTTCCGGGCATTTAGCTTAGCGACTTCCTCCGACAAACAATCGGAACAGCCGATGCCAGTTATCACCCGCACCGGCAAATAGAAGGTTTGTGGCTCCAGCACGGCTCACGCCTCCTTTACTAATCCATCCACAATCCCCCGTTGACATCTAGACACTCGCCGGTCACAAAGCCGGCCTCTTCGGAGACAAGATACAGCACGCCGGCGGCAATCTCCTCCATCGTCCCGTAGCGGCCCAGGGGTATGTTCTGAGTGAGCCTGGCCATCTCCTCTTCCGTCCAGTCGGCGGTCATCTCCGTTGCCGTTGGCCCCGGGGCGACGGTGTTGACGGTGATGCCGTAAGGACCGCAGTGACGGGCCAGGACTTTGCCCATCGCGATGATGCCGGCCTTGGAAGCGGTGTAATGGAGTCCAGCCACCATGGCCCCCATTTTGCCGGCAACGGAGGCGATGTTGACGATGCGGCCCCAACCTTGCTTCTTCATCGCAGGCAGCAGGGCCTTAATAACCAGGTAGGGTCCCTTGAGATTCACAGCCAGGACCCGGTCCCATTCTTCCGGGGGAATCTCTTCCAAGGGGGTAACGGGGCAGATCCCGGCGTTGTTGACCACGATGTCCACCCGACCGAACCTGGCTAGAACCTTATCCGCCATGGCCTTGACATCTTCCTCCTGGGAGACGTCAACCTGCACCGCGAAGGCCTCGCCGCCCATCCCCTCAATCTCTTTGACCGCTGTCTCCGCTTCCGCCAGCAGCAAATCAGCGATGACCACTTTGACCTTCTTCTTGGCCAACCCGAGGGCGATCGCCTTGCCAATGCCCCGACCGGCTCCCGTGACTACCGCCACACTGCCTTCGAGCTTGTATCCCATGCCGATACCTCCTCTAGTCCAGACTCTTCAAGTAGTCCATGGCCACAATCAAGGCCTCCCGATCGCCGAAAGCCCCAGCTTTGGTCACTACCTTGGTGCCGGGAGCCTCCCCATTGAGGAGCCGGCTGTAAGGAATACCCGGCAGGACTTCATCACAGATGGACAGGCCCGGAGCCTGAAGCCGCCGGCACACAGCCAGGGCGGTATCCCCTCCAGTTAGGATGAGTCCGCTGATCGGCGGCCCTCCAAGCACTATCTGGGCGGTCACTTCCCCCAGCCCCGCCGCGATCAGCCGGCTAAGTTCAGCCGGGTCAACGATGGGTGTCTTGCTAGTGCCTGTCATCGTCCCCTCCATGGCCAAGATCACATCGCTCCCCTGACCAAGACCCCGTCTGACCTCCTCAACCAGCCGCGCTATCTCCTGCTTTCGCGACTGTTCATCGCCAAAGGCATCATCTTGGGCCAGGATCAAAGCCACACCGTTTCGCCGGACGGCAGTCTTGACCTGCTCCACCGTCACCTGACTGCGGGTCCCGGCCACCGTCAGAACGGGCAGTCCCTTCGGTGCTCTTTCCTGACCAAGGCCCAACACCCGGGGCAAGATCTCCGCCAAACCTGCAGAGCCGCAGGTCACTCGGGCCAAGTCCATGTCGACGATAGCTTGGGCGGCGACTAGGAGATGCTCCTCCGTGGTCGCGTCGATGACGAAGATGGCCTGGCCGGCCTTCATCCCGTCGCTAATGGCCTTCTTGACTTCTTCGACCCCTGCCAGCACCGTCCCCAAGGGTATATGCCCCACCGGGCGCTGACACTGGCCGGCCAGCAAAGTGGGAATGTGGGACTCGGTGACGGGACTGATCAGATCCCTGGCGATCTCTGTTTGACTGACGGGAACGCCCCTCACTAGATGGAAGCCGCCGACAGTTGTCCGACCCAAAGCTGGCAAGGCGGGGATGAAGAAGGCCGCCTCGGCTCCTGCGGCATCCATGACCCCTTCCAGCTCGGCTCCCAAGTTGCCCCGCAAAGTGGAGTCGATTTTCTTGTAGATGTACTCGATGCCGGCATCTAATAAGATTTTTGCCCCTTGCCGGGCCTTGCTGCGGGCCGTGGCCGGATCATCGGCCCGACTGTCGGTATTGATGACTAACACGTCGTACCCGGCAGCCCCCGCGATGGCTGCTTCAGCTCCGGCCAATTCTAAGATGACCAGGGTGCCCAGTCCCTGCTTGGCAAACTGGACACCCGTATCATTTGACCCTGTTAAATCGTCGGCAACCAGGCCCAGTCTTATCGGGGAGCCATTACACCCTCTTCTTGCCTCTGGCGAACTGGATTGCATAATCAATTGCCTCCTCTAGGCTCTCCGAATTGGCCCTGCCCTGCCCGGCCTTCCCGAAGGCAGTGCCGTGGTCCACAGAGGTGCGGATGATGGGCAGGCCCAAGGTGATGTTGACCCCGCTGACAGACTTGTAGGTATTGGTCTCCAGGTCTAGCTCAAACCCGGCGGTTTTCATGGGGATATGACCCTGGTCGTGGTACATGGCGACGACGATGTCGTACTGGCCGCCGAGGGCTTTAGCAAAGAGGGTGTCGGGGGGCACTGGACCTTCCACATCCATTCCTTCTGCTCTAGCCTCCTCGATGGCCGGGATGATTTCCTTGATTTCTTCATCGCCAAACAGCCCGCCTTCCCCGGAATGGGGATTGAGTCCCGCAACGCCAATGCGGGGCTTTTCGATCCCCAGATCGAGCATGGCATCGTGGGCCAGCCGGATGACTATGCCCACCCGTTCTTTCTTGACGAGGTCGCAGGCCTGCCGCAGTGAAACGTGGGTCGTTACGTGGGCAACGCGAAAATCTTTGTGGGCCAGCATCATAGAGTAGTCCTTAGTGCCCGTCTTCTCAGCGAAGATTTCCGTGTGGCCGGAGTAGTGATGACCAGCCTGGTTCAAAGCTTCTTTGTGGATAGGCCCGGTCACAACAGCATCAACGATGCCTGCCACGGCCAAATCGATGCCCTTGATGATATACTCAAAGGCCGCCTTGCCGCCCATAGCAGCGACTTTGCCGTAGACGAGCTTGTCCATGTCCACATTATCGAGGTCCAACAGATCGATGGTCCCGTATTCGTACCGACCCTGAGCCACATCGTCGATGATGTTGAGCTTCAAGTCGGAACCTACCATTCGCAGCCCATCTTCCATCGGGCCCCGCGCGCCGATGACCAGCGGACGTGCCTCTTCGTAGAACCGCTTCTTCGCCAAGGCCCGAACGGCAATTTCCGCCCCAATCCCTGTGGGGTCACCCATAGTGATCGCAATGATTGGCTTCATGCAGCAATTCCCCTTTCCCCTTGCCTTGTTACAATTTTCCCAAACCAGTTACAGAATTCTCCCCCCCGCCCCCAAATCCTTCATCCAACGGGGGCCAAAAACGCGCCAACAAGCGGCCCTGAATACCGTGAATACAACGAAAGGCCCTCCCACGGCGGGCGCAGCAAGTGAAGTCGTCGTGCATGATGCTGAGAAGGGTTTGCGAACCAAGATGCCTTCACTATTCCGGATTCCAGCCCCCCATACTCTTTTCTGCTCGGAGGGCCGGATTCCTTCGTAGCGGCTTGGAAAATCAGTCCGCAGACATTGGCAATCTATTCGATGGTTTTCTTCCCCCCAAGGGCGAAGACAATCGTATCGGCGGCGATCCCTCCTCACCCGTAAAGGGCCCTGGGCAGGGTAAGGGTCAACCCGGGGAATAGGATGACCAATACCAGGGTTGCGAGCAGCGGGATGAGAAAAATGGCTGTGTTGCGAGCGACCGTCTCGACGGGAACCTTCGCCACGCCGCTTAACACGTACAGCACCGTCCCGAAGGGAGGGGTTAAGACTCCAATGGTCAAGTTTAAGACCATCATGACGCCAAAATGGACCGGGTCGATATTTAGCATTTTGATGATGGGGAGAAAGACTGGAACAAGGATATTTATTGAAGCTACCGTCTCCATGAAACAACCGACGATGAGGAGCAGGATGTTGATGGCGAACAGGATCACGTAGTAGTTGTCTGTTTTTCCTAAGATGAAGCTGGCGACCATCTGTGGAACCTGCTCGCGAGCAAGAATCCAAGCAAAAAGAGTAGCCGAAGCCACGATGAACATGACGACCACCGTTGTCTCCATCGACTCTTTTACGGCTTGATAAAAGCTCGCCAAGGTCATCTCCTTGTAAATGATGCCCAGGATGATTGAATAGAGGGAAGCCATTGCGGCAGCCTCCGTTGGAGTGAAGACGCCGAAGAAGATTCCCCCAAGGATTATGGCCGGGGTCAACAAGGCAAAGAAGGCAGACTTAAATGCACTAATAGTCTGGGAGATGTTCGTCTTGATCGGGGGCGGACATTTGTACCTGTCAGCCATCACGTACACCATAATCATCAGGCTGAGGCCCATCAGCAAACCGGGAATTACTCCCGCCGCGAATAACCGCCCAATGGAAGCCCCCGCTACCACACCATAAATTACCATCGTCATACTGGGGGGAATAATCGGTCCGATGGTTGAAGACGCGGCTGTGATGCCCAAGGTAAACCCGTCATCGTATCCGGCATCCCGCATGGCCTTGATTTCAACAGCTCCCAGGCCTCCCGCATCGGCAATCGCGGCCCCAGACATACCCGCAAAGATCACGCTAGCCACTACGTTCACATGCCCTAAGCCGCCTTTTACCGACCCCACTATACTCTCGCAGAAATTGAATATGCGTGTCGTCACACCACCTGTATTCATGAGGTTGCCGGCAAAAACGAAGAAGGGGATAGCCAACAGACTATACGTATTGGGTCCGGACACCATGCGCTGAATGGCCGTAAAGCTTGGAATGCTCGGTTCCATAATTATGTACAGAAGAGATGGAATTCCGATGGCTAAGGATACAGGCAGGCCAATAATCATTAGCACAAAGAGGGAGATAATTAGGAAGGCCAGCATATCGAGTTACTCCTTTCCAGGCATAGCCGATATATCGGTCTTGACTTGTTGTCCAATTGCCTCAAGCTCCCGAACCAGAAAAAGAGCAGCTCCGATGACAACCGAAATATAAAGATAAAACTGGGGAATTTGCATCGCCTGGGATCGGAAACGCCAAGAGCGGTTAGCCAGAACGTAGCCGAAGTATATCAATTGCCCCAAGAAGCCCATGGTTAGGACCTGCTTCATAATCTGCAATACTTGTTGTCCTGTCTTCGACAGTCTCTTGTTGATTATCTCGTAGACAATTTCGATCCTGATATGCGCCTTCTGCTTCCGGGCGTAGGCAGCCCCGATGAAGGTCAACCAAACAAAAGTGTATCTAGCCATTTCTTCGTTCCACGCAAAGGTAATTCCAAAGAGGTACCTGGTGAACACCTGCATGCTCATGAGGATAAATATCAGGAGGAAGAAAAAAACACATACGTACTCCTCGAAGTTGTCGACTAGCCTTTTCAACAGTCCCTCGCCCCCCCGGCATTCTGCTGAGTTGACTCCCAACGCGGCGACCTTTCCAAGCACGGGGAGCCGATCGCTCCCCGTGCCACTTGAATCAAAACAGTCTCTTCGGGGCTATGGTGAACGACGCTTCCTGACTGCTACTTGATTGCGCGGATTCGCTCGTGCAGGTCCTCTCCGTAAGCCGCCCACCAATGCTTGAATTGTTCGGCCATATTTCCAGCTTTGGCCACAAAGGCGTCCACATCGGGCTCAATAATGGTCACGCCTTTGTCCTGGAAATAGGCGATCAATTCTTCATCCTGCTGCTTCATGAGATCAGCCACATAATACGATGCCTCAGAAAAGGCAGCCAAAATGATCTGTTGCTCTTCCTCCGACAACCCGAGGAAGATGTCATCGTTCATCAAGAAGTAGCAAGCGTTGGTTACGTGCCGCGTCAAATTGATGTATTTCTGCACCTCGTAAAAACGCATCGCGTAAATGGCCGACAAGGGGTTTTCCAGCCCGTCTACAACTCCTTGCTGCAGAGCCATATAAGCCTCAGCATAGGCAATTGGCGTTGGCTCCGCGCCTAGAGCCTTGGCATACTCGATGCAGACATGCTGCTCAGGAACCCGCAAGCGAAAGTCCACTAAGTCATCCGGTGTTCTGATGGGCTTGTTTGAGGTGATGTGTCTAATCCCAAATGTCGACGCCCCAATAGCGCGAACACCTAATTCTTGTCTTAGGCCCTCGAGCAGTTGTTGGCCGATGTCGCTCTCATTGAACGCCATGACGTGGTCGATATCTCGGAAAATGTAGGGCATTTCAGCCACATAGATCGGTCGATACAAGTTCCCAATTTGGCCCGCACCGGAAACAACGATGGGAATGGACCCATGGATTACGGCTTCTGTAATCTCTTCCTCCGTGCCCAATTGGGAGGCAGGATAGATGTTGATCTTGATTCGGCCATTGGTCCTCTCGGAGACGATTTGCGCAGCCAATTCTGAACCTTTATGGAATGGATGTTCAGGCTCATAGACATGAGCCAATTGCAGATTACGTTGAGCAAGAGCGCTAGACGACACCACCAACATGACCATAACTAGAAGCAATACAAGACACCTTCGCATTTTGGCTCCCCCTTCCGGATTGTTAATGGCAAGAGTCCCTGCTCGGCCTGACCCCCTACCCCAAGTTATCAGTCGACGCCAATTAAGAGTATAAAACTAAGACAATTTTACTATTTAGTCCAGTAGCTGTCAATCAATTAATAATATCTGTTACTGACACAGCCTTGTTTCGACTTGCCAAGGGCTGCGCGGCAGCGAGACTCCGCCAAATGGCCTGGCGAGAATTAGTCCGGAGGCCTTACTCCTTTTCCAACAACCCCAATAGGTGTCCGTATCCTTCCTTCTCCATCTCTTCCTTGGGGATGAACTTGAGGGCCGCGCTGTTGATGCAATACCGCCGCCCGCCGAGCTCCTCCGGTCCATCATCAAAGACATGGCCCAGGTGGGCGTCACCGACGCGACTTCGCACCTCGATGCGGCGCATGCCGTGGGAAGTGTCGAGCCGCTCCCGCACCACACCAGGATCGATGGGCTGGGCAAAGCTGGGCCAGCCGCAGCCGGAATCAAACTTATCGCTGGAAACGAATAAAGGTTCACCAGTGGTGACATCAACATAAATTCCTGGCCGGAAAGAGTCCCAGTACTCATTGGCAAAGGGAGGTTCGGTGGCATTTTCCTGAGTCACCCGGTACTGGATGTCGGTCAGGGTTTCCCGCAGCTTGCCCGGCTCTGGGGCCGCATAGGCGCTTGGATCGACTAAGGCCCTGGCAGCTCGCTCGAACTTGTCCCTGCCGATGTGGCAGTAGCCCCCCGGGTTCTTGTCCAGATACTTTTGATGGTATTCCTCCGCGGGCCAATAGTTCTCCAGGGGTTTGACTTCGACGGCCACAGGTCGATGGAGCGTCTTCTGCAGCTGTCCGATGGCCTCTTGGATGACCGGCAGATCGGCTGAATCGGTGTAGTAAATCCCGGTGCGATACTGGACGCCCACATCCCCTCCCTGACGGTTGACTGATGTCGGATCGATGGCCTCGAAATACAGTTGAAGCAGAAATCTTAAGGAGATGACGTCTGGATCGTAGTTAACCCGGACCGTCTCGGCATGACCTGTATTCTTATGACAAACGTCCTCATAAGTCGGGTTCGAGGTCTTGCCATTGGCATAGCCCACTTCAGTGGACACTACCCCTCGGATGGAAGCCAA
>JAAYLE010000220.1 GCA_012522085.1 Bacillota bacterium
CAGTTGGCGCCTGGAATGACTTGATGAGGTTCTCAACGACCCGCTGAGCCTGCCCCACCTCCAGGTCTTCCCCTGCCTCAATCCTGGCCACCATGTCCCTGGCCACATCAGTTCCCTGTAGGAGAATATTAATTAGCTCGGTGGTAACCTCAACTTGCCGGGCTCTGACTTTGTGCAGGAGCTCCTCCATATGGTGGAGGAAATCTCCAAGGACAGTGAGCCCAATCAAGCCAGCACTCCCCTTGAGGCTGTGGACCGTCCGAAAGATGGCATTGATCAGCTCCTGGTCCTCCGGGGAGTCCTCCAGGGCTAGGAGGTTTTCTTCCAGGATGGGAAAGCCTTCATTGGCTTCTTCGATAAAGGTCGCCAACAGCTCCCTGTTCACTAACCTCCCCCCCATCTAGGCCCTAACGAACTTCCTGACCACTTGCACCAATTGTTCCGGTTGAAATGGCTTGACTAGCCAGCCCGCGGCGCCGGCTTCCTTGCCTTGCATTTTCATTGCCTGCTGAGATTCGGTAGTCAATACCAAGATCGGCACAAAGCGCATGCCGGGCATCTTTTTCACCTTAGTGATGAAAGTAATGCCGTCCATTCGAGGCATGTTGATATCGCTGATGATCATGGCTGGACGCTTGCCCAACCGCTGCTGTTCGGCGAGCACATCTAAACCGTGCTGGCCGTCTTCAGCCTCAATGACGTGAAAGTTCTCCTTGCCCAGGGTATATTTCACCGCTTCCCGTACAGTCCGGGAATCATCGACGATCATGACCGTTTTCATCCATCTCCCCTCCCGCCAAGTCAGATGGAGATAGGCCCCCTAAAGGAGCAATCAGCTCAAATTCTTCACTCCACGATCCGAGTCTTAGCTCCTTGCCTTCTTGCGCAAAGGACTTGATGGCCGACAGAAGGAGCTGAACGGCGCACCCGTCCATGTCACGAACCCCCGATGCATCCAGGACGACCGGCTCCTCTAATGACAGGCCTTCTTTGAGTTGCTCCAAGACTTCTTCAATGCTGTAGATAGTAAAATCACTGGGCAGTCGGATCTCCATTTGGAACCCCCCGCTAAAACAGCTCCAGCTCCCCGCCCTGGGAACCGATATCAATTTCTTCGTGGCTGAACAGCTCCTGGGTCACTTGCCTTTCTACGTAGCTGGTGAAGTGTTCCATCAGCTCAGCCAATTGCTCGTTGGATAGGCTGACTCCCTCATCGACGACATTAGAGGCCGCAAGCCGCTCTAGACACTGCTTCAAGCAAGTCTCCGTCTTCCTCACCATCTCCACTAGCTGCCGGTGGCTAGCAAGGCTTTGTTGAACTGCCGCCAGTGACGTGCCCAACTCTTTGAATCCGTGGACTAAAGCTTCGATGGAGTCGCGGATCAGCTTCTGCAGGATCGCGAGCTCCTCGCTGGACTGGTCGATGGCCCTTACCATCTCGGTAAGATGGTTATGGGCGGCCTCTAAGACTTGGCCTCCGCCGATGATGACCCGCTCGATGCTGTTTTCCATGTCACTGTAGGCCTGGCGGGTATCTTTGATTCCACCCTGGATGCCTGCTACCATTTGGTCGAGCTGATCGGCAAAGGCCTGGGCATCGGGCGTACCCAACCGACCAAGCTCCAGTTTGGCCAAGAGCCCCAGCCGCGTTATTTGCCCGCCTTCTTTGGAAATGGCGGTAAAGTAGCTGTCGGAGGAACCGAGCATCTCCCGGAGCATGTCGCGGCCTCGATAAAGCTCTCGGTTTTGCCGATCGACCTCAACGACTACGCTCCTCAGATAATCGATTGTATCCGTAATCTGGGAAAAAACCGTCGCGATGGTCCCTGGATGTTCTTTCGCCCCCAAGAAAACCTCCGCAACTAGCTCCATGTCCTCCTGCACATCCTGCACTCCTTGGTTCAGGTCCTCCACCAATTCTCTCAGGTTGTCGAGGAAACCCTCCAAAGTGCTTGAGATGTTTTGCATCAGCCGAGCTCCCAAGCGCAAGGACTGAAGGATAAACAGAGCATGGTCGCCGGAGCCCCCTGTCAGGCCCCGAACGGCGCCCAGCCCGTTTGACAGCAGGCTTGCCAGGTTTTCTGTCTGCTGTCTGATGATGTCTTGAACTTGGATGGCCATCATGATGTTCCCAACTG
>JAAYLE010000038.1 GCA_012522085.1 Bacillota bacterium
AGATGACGGTTGCTGAGGTCTAGATAGGTGTCTGGTTCATCGATGAACATGATCTCCGGCTCGTAAATTAGGCTTCGAGCCACGGAAATCTTCTGGGTCTCACCGCCCGACAGCTCATTGGGCCATTTGCGAAGCAGATGGCCAAGATTGAACATCTCCGCGTACTCTTCCACCTTGGCCCGGATCTGCTGTCTGCTCCATCCTCGCAGCCTCAAGGCCAAACCAAGATTATCGGCGACGCTCATGGCAAACAAAGCTGGTCGCTGCCAAATAACGCCCATTCTTCGCCGCAGGGCCAGGCGGTCATGTTCGTCTTCTGGAACAGGCTGCCCACGCAGCAGGATGGCGCCTTGATCGGGCTCTTCCAGGAGGGCCAAAATGCGGATCAAGGTGGTCTTGCCGGCGCCATTAGGTCCCATGATGACGGTGATTTGACCCTCTGGAATGGACAAAGCCTCCAGGTTTAACACCGTCAGTCCGTTATAACTCTTACGCAAATTCTCGACGTGGAGAATTGTTTCCATGATACGCCCCCCGATGCTTAACTTGCTGGAAGTAATGGACCAGGATGTTCACCATAAAGGAGATAAGGAGGAGGATAATCCCCAAAGCCAGGGCAAAGGCGAACTCCCCTTTGCTCGTCTCCAGGGCAATGGCGGTTGTCAGTGTGCGGGTATACCCTTCAATATTGCCTCCTAACATCATGGCCGCGCCGACTTCAGCGATGACCCGGCCAAAACCGGCAACTAGCGCCCCCAAGACGGCAAAACGGGCTTGCAGCAGAAGGAGCATTGCCACCTGGACCCGGGATGCCCCCAAGGAAAGGGCCGTCAGCTGCAGATCCCGCTCTAAGGACCGGGTAGCATTCATCGTTAAGGCGGTGACAATGGGCGTAGCCAGGATCGTTTGTCCGAGGATGATGGCCGCCGGGGTGAACAACAGCCCATATCTCCCCAGAGGACCCCGCCGGGAGATGAAGCTGTAGACGGCAAGTCCCACCACGACCGTCGGCAAGCTCAGGAGGGTGTTGACGATGCTAGTGAGGAAGGAACGTCCGGGAAAGTCATAGGTGCCTAAGGTAAACCCGACGGGTATGCCGATGGCGGCGGCAATAATGATGGAAATGGCCGACAGTTTGATGGACAGCCAGGCGATTTCCATCACAGCTGGATCAAAGGCTATGATCAGGTCCACTGCCCTGCTCAGGGCGCCAACGAGATAATGCAATGGTTGAACCCCCCAGCTCTAAGTGATGACAATGCGGGCTGGAGACCCTTAGGCCTCCAGCCTGCTCCCGAAAGGTGCGCCCTTATTTGTAAAGATAGAAGAGCTGGTCGCCCTCCATCTTGTAGGACTCGATCAGGGCCCTGCCTTCACTGGATGTTAGGAACTCAATGAAGTTCATGGCCTGCTCGTAGTTGACGTGGGGATGGAGCTCGGGGTTGACCGCGATCACCCCGTAGGGGTTGAACAAGATCGGGTCGCCTTCGAATATGATGACCAAGTCGGTCTTCGTCTTATAGGAGATGTAGGTTCCCCGGTCAGAGAGGACATAGCCGTTTTGCTCATCGGCGATGTTGATGCACGGCCCCATGCCCTGACCAACCGGCATGTACCAGGGAGCCTCAGGCTTGATGTTGGCCTCGGCCCAGATGGCCAGCTCCTTCTTATGGGTCCCCGAGTCATCGCCCCGGGAGACAAAGGGAGCCTTGGCCTTCGCGATGAGGGCGAAAGCCTCCACTGCGGACTTGGCGCTGCGCAACCCAGCCGGATCGGAGTCGGGTCCGAGGATGATGTAATCGTTGTACATCACATCCCGCCTGTTGACCCCATAGCCACCTTCGACGAACGCGTCTTCCGACGCCCGGTCGTGGACCAGCACCACATCGGCATCACCGTTTCTGCCCAGCTCCAAAGCCTTGCCTGTCCCTACCGCGATCACGTCGACCCGAACATTATACTTCTCCTCAAAGGGCGGCAGCAAATGGGCGAGGAGCCCAGAGTTCTCCGTGCTCGTCGTTGTCGCCAGGATCAACCGCTCGGCGGCTAAGGCTCCTGACGCTGCCACCAGGACTACCATCATGACTAAAACCAATTTTCGCAGCCTTCCAGACATCATTCATGCCTCCTCATGGGAAATAATTAGGACCGTGGCGTTATGCTAGTCCAATCATAACCAACATTCGGGGTCCAGCCCCTTCTCTCCTTCTTCTCCGAGCAAGAAAGAAGGGGGCTGGTCCTGGCGTACCAACTTTGGGTATGCTATAATGGCTCTGCCAAAACTGCAGTCTTTAGGAGGCATGCTGACATGGAAGGAAACCCTATTGTCCATTTGACCAGCGGCAATTTCCAAGCCGAGGTCTTGGATAGCAAGATGCCGGTGCTGGTTGACTTTTGGGCTGATTGGTGCGGCCCTTGCCGGCAGATCGCCCCTGTGATCGACGAGATCGCCAAGGAGTACGAGGGACGGATGAAGGTGGGCAAGGTGAACGTCGATCAGGAACAAGACTTGGCTGTTCGCTACGGAGTAATGAGCATCCCCACCTTGGTGCTCTTTCAGAACGGACAAGCAGTGGAGCGGCTGGTTGGCGCCATGCCGAAAGATGCTCTGAAACGAAAGCTGGAGGGACTCCTGTAGAGGGCAGGAGGGTCCTGGAGGACCCTCCTGTGCACTTTACTTTCGAACGTACTTGCGCATGACGATCGTCCCTTTTGGCGCCGTGCGTTTGCTGAAGGAGACAGACACCGAACCGGCATACAAGTTCCCATCCTCGTCGATGGCCAGGCCATGGGGAGCCCAGTAGGGGTCTTCCTCTACGATTTCGGCCATGATCCGGCCGAGCTTATCCCGGACCGTGATGCGGGCTAACGGTCGATGGAAGCCTGGGTTTGGCCCTCCCTGTTGGAACAAGAACCCTAGTTCCGCTACGTAGAAATAACCGTCCTTATCTTGGCAGAGCTGGTTGGGCCTGCGCACATCGGGCCATTGGGTGACGAAGGTGCCATCGGGTTCGAAGACTTGCACCCGCTTGTTTTCCCGGTCACAGACGTAGACCAGACCCTCCTTATCCACATAAACACCATGGGGGAGGAAAAACTGGCCTGGCCCGCCCCCGGGCTCGCCCCAGGAGAGGATTAGCTCCCCTTGAGCGTTGAACTTGTGGACCCGGGCGTTGCCGTAGCCGTCGCTGACGTAAATATCCCCTTCGGGTGACAAGGCTGCGCCTGTCGGCTGATTAAAGGGGGGACACGCCCGGCGCACCGAGGCGAAATCACCAGGCACATAGCCGGTGTCGGCGGGGTCAGTCTGGATGAGCATCAAGAGCTTCCCGTCCGTTGTTCTTTTATGCAGCGCATGCCCCATGTCATCAACACAGTAGACGGTATCATCCGGCCCGAAACAAATGCCGTGGGGCCTCTTGAACATTTCCTTCTCCCAAGTGTCGATGAAGCGGCCCTCCCGGTCAAAAATGATGATCGGCTCTTCGCCCCGGTTGAACACGTAAACCCGATCGTTGGCATCATCCACTCCTACACCGCTCACCTCGACAAAATCCCAGCCCTCGGGCAGCTGCGCCCAATCACTAACCGATTCATAGCGAAAATTCCCTGACCCGACCTCCATGCGGACACGCCCTTTCTTTCTTTTTTGCCAAAGGGATTTAGTGAACCATTTCTTCCTTCCTACGGCTCAACCTTCTTAACTTGATAGTTGATTCCATCCGGTCCGACATGGACCAGGACGTAATGATGGAAGCCGCCCGCTTCTTCCGGCACGTGGAGGGCGGCTCCCGCGCCCGCGCTGATCAGGTGGCGGATGCCCGATCGCATCTCGGTCCAGAAGGTATGGATATGGCCGCCGATGACCCAAATCCGCTGCCCTGTCTTCTCCCGCTGCTGGATGAGCAGTTCATTGAACAAGGCTCCTTCCCGAGGATCCAGGAAGCCTTGGTTTTCCCCAGGCCGTGGGTCGAAGGGGGGGCGGTGCATGACGATGAACACATTGCGGGCATCGCTGGCGGTCAGCTGCTCCTTAAGCCATGCCCATTGCTCCGGGTCGGAAGGGGTGATCCCCCCGCGAGCGGTGTTGAGCAGGATGAACAGACTGTCTTGGTGAGTAAAAGACTGGTAGAGGGGGCCAAAATGGCGCTGGAAAGCCTCTTCATCCCCAAGACCGATGTCGTGGTTTCCCGGGGCGACGTAATAATCCATGCGTAGCACCGACAGCTCCCGTTTGGCCGAACGGAAGTGACGATCTTCAGGGAAGGCGACCACATCTCCCGTGATCAGGGCAAAATCCGCCCCCTCCTCCCGGGCCTCAGCAATGAGGCGACGGAAGATCCTGCGGTTGCTGGACTCCACGCCCACCTCCAGTTTGCTGTCGCCGAAGATGAGGAAGCGAAAGCCTTCCTCGCCTTCGGCGCCTCCGAGTTGCGGCTCCGCGCCTTGCAGCCCGGAAGGGGGCGGTGTCCCATAGGTGGCAAACAGACCTGTTAGATAAACCGTACCGGCCGTTTTTTCCTCCGGTCTGATGGTCACCAGGTAGATCCGCTCCAGGGAAATGGGCGGCCTTAAGTCCTGGGGCACGGGGGCTGTGACCCACCGCCATCCAGTCCAGTCCACCCGGGGGGCAAAATCGACGGGACGGGCGATGCCTGAGCTATCGCGAATCTGTCCCCGCAGCCAGTTGCCGCTGCCATCTCCCCAGACCCAAAAGCCAAGCTCCAAGGTGTGGGGAGGAAGGATGATGGGCTCAGCCGGAAGCAGGTAAGCTGCCCTGGTTTGGTGGGGGTCCAGGAAGGCGTACGACAAGGCCACTGTGTTGCCTTCGATGGGAGGAGGCTCCGCTGGGAGCTCATAAGAAACGGCAGCCTCTATCCCCTGGGGATGGCCTTGGGCCCGCCATCCTTCGGAGGGGACAAAGGAGGCCAGGGAAACATGATGCTCCCCGATGCTCACCGGAACTGCCAAAGTCAAGTCGGCGAAAGCTATCTGCAATGAGCCGCCGGCGATCGTCCCGTCGGGAATGAAGACCCCATCCTCAATGCGCCCCACATCTGACTCCCACCGGTAATCCCCTTCCTCGAGGAGGGCCGGGTAGCCATCATTATCCCAGGCCACCACCTGAATGGGAGTCTTGCCTCCTGGTACGAGGCTGAGCACCTGGGGTTCGACGGTCAACCGGGCCGCCGGTCCGCCGACGAAAACCCGGAGGAAAGCCGTCGCCGTTCCTTTGTCCGTCTGGTAGGCAGCCTGGATGAGGGCCGAACCTGGCCTTTGGCCTAGGAAGACCCCTGGCTTGGGGAAATAACCGGCGCTCGCCGGGATCACTGACCAGGCAAGATCCCCCGGATCGAGGGGAACGGGATGTCCGAAAGGATCGAGGCCGACAGCCTCGAAGGAACGGGTGCCGCCTAGGGCGACAGGTACCTTGTCCTCCCGAAGACGGTAGGGATCCCCGAGCACTTCCCGGGGCTGGCAAGTCCTCAGGTGCAGTTTGGCGATTTCATCCCGCGGTCCGGGCAGGAACAGGGCTAAGCCATTGGGTACGGGCCGCACCCCCCCTGGGGGTCGGTTGACCAGGCTGGCCTGAGCCTCACCTGGCCTTTTGGCAACCAGGGTTGACGATCCCCCGCCATCTAGATTCAGGGCCGTCCAAACCCCCCGTTCGAGCAAGAAATCCGCCAGTTCGGCCAAGGTCATGCCCTGACTAAAGGAGGAGCGGCCGTCGACGACCACCATCGTCAGGACCTTTCCATGCTTATCGAGTCCCACCGCGGTCCGGGGATGGCGCCCCTTCAAAAAGGCCGGCTCCTCACCGGTTGGCTGGCCATCTTCGATCAAGAGGGGATAGCCGGTGATTCCTGCCCGGATCCCAGTTATTGGCGGGGTGAACTCCCAGGAGAGCTCGATGCCCTCGCCTATCCTAAGCCCTGCCAAAAAGCGGGCGCCCGCCCCCTTCCCCGTTAGGACGAAAGTCCCGGGGAGGAGGGGTGTGGGCGGCTGATGGAGGCGGACTTCCTTGACCTCCCCTTGGGCGACGACGACCTCCACCGCCCCTCCAGGGGTGGCCGCTCCCCACCGGTGATCGTAGACGACGATCCCATCGTCGGGCAGGATGCTCTCGTTGTAGCCGTACAAAGGATAGGAGCGGCCTTGGCCTGTGATTTGCCCTTGGATGGACCAAAGGCCGATGGCAGC
>JAAYLE010000039.1 GCA_012522085.1 Bacillota bacterium
GGGTGACAAGCTCGATGGCGAACTGCATCTTCGGAGGCAGCTTCTTCTGCAGCTCGGCCATGCGGATGTGTTCACCGTCCCGAGTAGCGTATGGAGCGGCGATGAAAACCACCACAATGAGGAAATATTGGGCCCATTCAATGGCCCCGATGAGGGGGATGGCGAACAGAGAGCGGAGAACAACCTGCACGACGACAACGATGACCATCAGGCACAAAACGGCCGATCCGAGATACTTATCTAGGTTTCGCAGGAACCGAAAAAACCTCAATGCCTAGCCTCCTTTAGCCGGGAAGGCGTTGACAGGCTGCCCTGCCAACGCCTACTGCACATCAGAGTTTCTGCAGTTCATCCACATACCCGGCCCACTCCGGGAAGTCTTCTCTAACCTGCTTCAGCACTGCTTCCTTGAATGCCTCATTGTCCAGGCCGTCCTCTTCGCCGATGATGGTGACGCCCTTTTCCCTGAACAGCCTCATGTACTCCCCGTCCTGCTCCTCTGCCCACGCCAGGGTGTAATCACTAGTCTCCTTGATGGCCTGGCTGATAAGGGCCCGGTCCTTCTCGGAGATCTTGTTCCAGACAGCTTCGTTGATGAACACGGGCAGCAAGTCCATCATATGACCAGTCAGCATGATATGGGACTGGGTCTCATAGAGTTTAGCCGACCACATGGTCCCCAAGGGGTTTTCCTGGCCAACGATGAGCCCGGTGACCAGTGCCGTGGGAACCTCGGAAATGGCGACGGGGACGGGAATTGCGCCCATGCCTTTAAGGAGCGTCGTCCACATGGGCAAAGGAACACCTCTGATCTTCTTGCCCTTAAGATCATCGGGGCCGTAAACGGGGAAATTCGTCGATAGGTGCCTGAATCCCCGGGTATAGCAGCCTATGACCCTCATGCCGGCCCGCTCAGCCATTTCTTGATTTAGTCTCACCATCAAAGGAGAGGTCTCCGGATTGGTTGCCCGGAGGCCGTGGGCCGCATCGCGGAAAAGGTAGGGCAAACCGAACAAAGGCATGTCCTGATGAACCTGTCCCAAGGACGCGAAGACGTGGTGACCCATATCGACGCTGCCAAACTGCACGCCGTCAATTAGCTCTGCCACTTGACCGAGCTAGGCGTTGGGATAGATTTCGATGATCACCCGCCCTTCGGTCAGCTCCCGGACCCGTTCGGCAAACCGCTCGGCAAACATGTGCTGGGGGTCTTCGATCCTTTCTACGTGGCCGTACTTGAGTTTAATGACATTCGCCGCAGCGCTGCCGCAAGCCAGGGCAGCGATCAATCCAGTCGCCAACACCACCAGTAAGAACCGCTTCATGATGATCCCCTTTTGTCGTTAGTCCCATCTACGCTGCGCCGGAAAGTTCACCATCCCTCCTCCCATGCACCTCAGCAACTATTGAAAATCCGCGCCCTCGCTGCGGTCCGTCGCCGGGGGCGGGTCGATGGACAAAGCTGTGATTTCAGCGCGCCATTCGGGCGTCATGTCGACATTGAGAGCATCCAAGGAAGGCTCCAGCTGCTCGAGGCTGCGGGCTCCAA
>JAAYLE010000221.1 GCA_012522085.1 Bacillota bacterium
CAACGGCTAAAATGAACTTGTCAAGGACGGACCTATGTGCTATTATATCACTGTCGTGAGGAGCCGAAGTGGTGGAACTGGCAGACGCGCGCGACTCAAAATCGCGTGGGGTAGCCCCCCGTGAGGGTTCGAGTCCCTCCTTCGGCACCATTGTTATCTAAACCCCGATTAGGTCGGGGTTTTGTGTTATGTATCGGACAAAATGATGACGGTGTTTTCTGGCCACCTTCAAGGCAAAGGCGATGAGTTGGGTAAGATGGAGCGTCTAGGCAAGCCCTTCTTTCCGCCTTGAACTCAACAACTAGAAGCAGAATCTACACCACAGTTAGGACTTGACCATAGGCGAGGCTCAACGCTCTGTAATCTTGTGTCCCAAGTTCTTAACGGTGATTTTCCCAGTTGCGTCATGGCCGGTGATCCAAAATGCATAGTCATCCGTTTCGGAAACCCGAATGGTGAAGGTCAGGGTTTTCAGGTCGTTTCCCTCGTACGGTTCGCTGCCTTTCATCCCGCTGACTCTGAGCCCCATCTTGCCGCTTTCGTGGACAGCTTCCACCTGGACTACATCGCCTTCGACCAACGATAGGGTGCACTTGTTAGTGGCGCTAAACCGTGTAAATTCCATTGTGAAGCCCGTCCCTGTTGGGTCTTCCAGGATCACCAGACGACTGCCCGTCGCGCAGGCCGAAAGCAACAGAAGAATAACAAACACAATTCCTGTGGTTAATCTTCGAGAAAGCATGATATCACCTCCCTGACAAACTTGTCTCTCTCGTTAATCCATGGGCTGTGACCAGAGTGTTCAAACCAGACAATTCCCTTCTCAGGTGCGTCCAAAATCCGCCCGTATTCCTCAACGAGTACCGTCGGCGCGTTGATGTCATACCTGCCCATGAAGAAGTACACGGGAACATCCAGCTTCGCATAGTCCTTTCTCAGGTCGATGGTATAGAGCTGCTGGTAGACATGGTTGAATGTGTTTATGATGCCTCGGAAATAATTGATCTTATCAAGCAAACCATATTCCTGGGAGCCGACATCCCGAAAGGTATTATAGCCGGGGTTTTGGATGCCGGGATGGTTCGCCATGTACCGGCTGAGATAGTTCAGGTAGACCGCACTTTTCCAGGTGACATCCTTGCCATAGTAGGGAGGCACCCCATTGGCCCTCAGCTTCTTGATCAGGGCATCGTCACCGTTCTTGCTGGCAATTTCTAGCGCCATCGCGTAATCGAGCCGCTCGGTTTCGGCAAAGTCGATCATCTGCCCTGTACCGATCATGGCGTGATAAGACTCGGGGTATCTGCTCACCAAGAAGATCCCTAGAGCACTGCCCCAGGACTCACCGATCAAGTAGATCTTCTCCTGGGAAAAACGTTCTTTCAGATACTCTGTTAAGGCATGACCGTCCTCGATATAGGTTTGTGCTGTGATGTTCCCCGTCTTTTCTGCATAGTAGGATTTGCCCGAACCAGGTTGATCCCAGTTCACCACGACGAAGTGCTTCTCCAGCTCCGATAGTTCATGCCGCACCGCCGCCATCTGCGTTCCTCCAGGACCTCCCGCGAGAAAGAGCAGTACAGGCTTGTTCTTATCGTGGCCCCTCAAGCTAATCCATTGCTTCCTGCCGTTTAGGTCAAGCTTCACAAGTTCCGCGATGCTGTTTTCAGCATTAATGGGTGGCGTAGATGCGGTTATTTGTGAAACGTACACTACGCCCAGGTTCAGGAAGGTTAACGCAAGGCAGAAAAACGCTGCCTTCTTCAAGCTAACTACTAGTCTTATATTTGTCTTCGAAACCCCACCAGCTATGAGAACACGAACCCCAAGAACGAGGGTCGTCATCAGGGCCAGTATGGTCAATACAGTCAGCGTGAGAAACAGGCTTACTTGGAACATGTTTAGACCTCCCTTGAGGTGTTTTTCGCGTAAATGCTTTCTAAGGCGTTACCCATGAGTGGCACGTGAGTAATGCGGCTAGTTTTGAGAAGCAGTCCGCTGTGCTCTGTCAAGCGTTTGATTCCTCTCAAAGTTTCTGCTTCATTCAAGGGCTCCCGGATCACGAATATTCCACCGGGTTTCAGCGACTTGGCCAGCTGAGGGATAACTATTGCCAAATCATTCGGTGAAATGTCGTGTAAGACAAAGTGACAGTAGATGACATCAAAGCTATCCTGTGGCAGTTCGGTGGCTTCCGCACAGAGGAAGGATACGTTGTTTAATCCTCGCAAGATTCTGCGGCAGGCGCTTAGCCATTTCTGGGAGATATCTAGGCAAACCAGATGGCCTTGAGGAAGCCTTTTCGCTGTATAATAGGCAACAGTTCCCATGCCGCAGCCAAAGTCCAATACCTTCTCTGCGCCTTGGAGGGGTAGACGGTCAGAGAAATCCTGATAGACTGATTTGCCACCCAAGAAAAAGGCGATCCTAGTCAGCAGCATCTCAAGTCGCGTCGGTTCACAGGTCATCAGACATCACCTCCCTTTCTTCTTCCTGCCGTAACGCTCCAGACTCCAATAAAAAAAGCTGTAATCCAGGTCCTTTGCGATCATGGTCATCATAGCAGGGGAACCTGTCATACAGCTGAAACCAACCTTAAATGGATCTTAAATCGTAGGAAGCACGATCCGAAAGATGGACCCTTGTTCGCCCTCTCTGTGCAGGGTTAGGTCACCGCCGTGGGCCTGGGCGATTCGCTTGGCAATAGAAAGCCCCAGTCCGCTGCCACCCGTTTCAGAGCTCCGGGAACAGTCTGCCCGGACAAAAGGCTTGAAAATGTCTTCACTGAGATGGCCAGGAATCCCGACCCCATCGTCGGCAAAGTCGATGATCGCTTGACGGTTCTGGACTTCCA
>JAAYLE010000040.1 GCA_012522085.1 Bacillota bacterium
AAACCGGGCGTAGGCGGTGTTTCCTTCCACCGCGACGACCCGGTACAGTTTGTTTTCCCGGGTGATGAGTTCATCGCCCACGGTGACGGGGATGCTGGAGATGTATGCGAGGGGCGTTTCGGTTTCCAAGTCGACGATGACATAGTAGGGGAACTCGGGCAGTTGGGGTCGTCGTTCTTTGACCAAGATCAAAGGTCTGACGACCAGGGAGATAATGATTAACAGTGCCAGGCCGAGGACGATCAAAGCGACTGTTCTCACAGGGCGTTCCCTACTTTGCAGTGATAGTTGTATCTAGTATTCCCCCCGTGAAGTCTTTCCGCTCCATGGGGATTAAACATAAAAGCTCCTTGACTGGGCAGGCTAACCTCGAGATGTGGTTGACAAAGAAAGCAAGGATCGTTATGATATTACTGACTATCGAAGTAATATTGGGGGCGGCGGGACGATGGAGCTTACCCGCAAAGCAGAATACGCGATAGCAGCACTGGTTGATTTGGCTTCCCAGGAAAAGGGTGCCTTCACCCTATCGAGGGAGATCGCCAAAAGGCAAAGAATTCCTTCCAACTTCATCCCCCAGATCATGGCCACTTTGAGCCGCAAGGGCTGGGTGGAGGGAGTGCGGGGATCGGGGGGCGGAGTGCGGCTGCGGGTTCCGCCGGAGGAAATAAGCGTCATCCAGGTCATCGAGCTGATGGAAGGCCCTATAGCCTTGACCAAGTGCCTCGTTTCCGAGGGCACCTGCAGCAATGAAAAGAATTGCGTCCTGAGGGGGCTGTGGGCCAAGGCCCAAGCCCGGATGCTGGAAGTTCTCGATGGAACGACCATCGCGGATCTGGTCGAGGCAAAAAGACACCTGGAGCGGCAGAAAGACTAGCCATTGCTTCCGTGGCGAGGATCGGGGATAATTTGACTATAAGCAACGGTTTTCGGAAGTTTGACAGCGCCAGGGGCCTATGCTATAATTGCATCTGCTAGTCGATTTGCGGAGGGATACCCAAGTCGGCTGAAGGGGACGGTTTGCTAAACCGTTAGTAGGGTGTAAGCTCTAGCGCGGGTTCGAATCCCGCTCCCTCCGCCATGTATGTTTTCCAACTACGCGCGCCCGTAGCTCAGTTGGATAGAGCGTTGGTTTGCGGAGCCAAAGGTCAGAGGTTCGAATCCTCTCGGGCGTGCCAGTTCTTTTCTTTGAGACAACAAAGAAGCGTTTCCAGCACTGGGCCATGGCGGCCCGTTTTTTTATTTCTGGTCAAGCGCCCTCGCAGTGGTGTTGCCAAAAGAGCAGCGACGGGCTTTAACCGGTCCTTCTCCTCAAACATACCGCTTCCGTCGAATCGAGCCCATGCTGCTTTGTTACCACTCGTAGAAGTCAACAATCTTGTATCCGTAGCGATTAAGGCTGGAGGGACGGACCTCAAACACGTACTTCTTGTACAGCCTGTGACCGATGCGGTTTGTCAGTTCGAGGTCGTACAAGAACGCAAACTCGTAGTGGGTCGTGTCTTGCGGGACCCTATCCCCGTCCCGGACGGCTCGGTCCCCGAACATGGTCATGAACTTTGCCAAGTATTCCTCGTAGGAATTGGGGGAATCACCCCGCAGGCCTTCGATGCTCGTAAATAGTAGGCGGGTCGGCACCCTTTCCGCACGTATTGTTCTCAGATAGCGAAAATCAAGCACGTTGACAAAAACCTTTGGGACGCTGCTTGTTTCATAAGGGTTTCCCCTTCCAGTCCCGATGGCTTTGAGATGCGCCTCAACGGCGCGCCTGGCTTTTTGCTCCTCTGAGGTATAGTGGAGGGTAAACCCGACGGTGAATGCCAACAGGACCACCAGAATTATCCCCATTCTGGTCCTTTTGGAGCCTTTCGGCTGACGAGAGGGTCTCTCTTGACTGACGTTGACATCTCCTTCGGCCATGCTATCGAACGGATCCACTTGGAATGAGAGGCTGATGGGGCTTCCCGGGGCTGCAGCAAGACACGGGAGGAATAATGCTTCTCTGCTGGATCGAGACTGGACATATCCATCGTACAATGGAGTCCACCCCCTAGTTCAATCACGAACATCGGTGTCGTCTATTCGTTGAGGAGGACTTGCTTTTTCGAGTAGTGTCCAGTATGATGGTGTAAAGTCGAGAATGAGGATGGCATAACATCAGGAAGGGCCATCCCCCCCGTCAAAGACGTAGTGACCGGCCTTGTTCTTGCCCACACAATGGCTGAAGGTGGACCTGGTTGAAAGAACCCTTATAAAAGCCATTCATCGTTGGCCGCTGTTGGAAGGTTTGCATACATCATAGTGACCGCGGAAGTCAGTTCACAGCGGAGTCTATCTCCAAATTGCTCCAGAAGCACGGTATCCTGCAAAGCTTTTCTCGAGTCGGCAAACCTGGGGACAACCCCTGGAGTGAAAGCTTTTTTGCGAATCTAAAGAAGGAAGCTGTTCACTGGCGCCACTTTCAAACTAGGGCAGAAGCCCGGCAAGCGGTTTTCGCATATATAGAAGGCTTTTATAACACCCGTTGCGTCCAACAACGCTTAGGTTATCTTAGTCCAATAGAATGGCTGAATCAATACCAGCAGCTGAACTGGACTGATGTCGCTTAAGAGATGTCCGGAAAAGTGTTGACTTCCCTTAGTGCTAGTCAGCTTTTTTCCGGTGATCAGAAACGGGCACACTTTTGATGGAGTCATCCTACTTGTCGGGCACTTAATTGCCCCTCAGTTGATCTAGCTGATCTTCTTTTCCATTTCTGAGCTCGCCAGAAAGGATATTCTAGCAGAAGCAGATCGAGTCCGTTTGTCACAAGACCTAATTCGCAGGAAGTGTCAGGTGGGGAGTTGGTAATGTGGCAGACATATATTGGACCGACTACCTAGAAAAGCTTATCTATCTGGAGCAAGCTGTGGGACACAAGACACATTACACCATTCTTGAACCGTTCCAAGTAGAAAGAACGGTGATTGGTTTGCAGGCTGCAGCTCGGACAATCGCCGACTTTATTGGCCTGAACGAGTACATGTTCGTTGTAGCGGTCGTTAACCTAGACGGAAAAGCAGCTCACATAGAGTTAACTCGTAGTGGCAGAGAGGTGTTCATTGAAATAAGCGAACACTTAATGTCAGTGTCTGGACCAGGGGTTCTAGCTGCTCTATCTCATGAAATATGTCACAAGTACCTACATCATCATGGTTTAGATATCTCAGAAATGCACAGAGCATATGAGAACGAGGTCCTAACGGACTTGTGTGCCGTCTTTCTTGGTTTGGGTAAGCTCATACTAAACGGCTGTAAGTTCAGAACAACTCATCA
>JAAYLE010000222.1 GCA_012522085.1 Bacillota bacterium
CGATTTTCGCCGGATGGGCTTTTTGCCGGAGGCCCTAGTCAACTACCTGGCCCTCCTGGGCTGGTCATCCCCGACGGGGGAGGAAATCCTGCCTCTTCCCGAGATTAAGGCCCAGTTCACCTTGGATCGGGTGGCCAAGAGCCCGGCCATCTTCGACATTGCTAAGCTTCGCTGGATGAATGCCCAGTATATCAATAAGCTGATGCCAAAGGAACTGGCTGCGCTGGCCCGGGCCTTTCTGCCTGAGGAGAAGGAGGACTGGCCCAAGTTGGAGCAGGTCATGGCGGTGCTGCAGGATGAGCTCGAGGTGCTGGGGGATTTGTGGCCCCGGGTCCAGTTGTTCTATGAGCTGCCGGAGAAGGATGGCCAGGCGGCCAAGATCCTGAGCCGCCCAGAGACTGGCGCTATTTTGACGGCCTTTCAAGAGGCTCTTCGTGGCGTCCCGGAGGATTTGACTCCGGAAGAGGCAGGGGAGCTCCTCCATGGATTGCCCCCTAAGCTGGGCCTGGGGACGGGGAAGGTCCTCCGGTCCATCCGGGCCGCCTTGACGGGAGCCGCATCGGGCCCTGAACTTGTCCAGATCATCGCTATCTTAGGGCGGGATGAATGCCTGCGGCGAGTTCGCCTTGTCTAGGGACGGCGCCTTGTCCGGCGGGGCCGGCTGGCATACTGATCGATTAGGGTCTGATAATGGTCGGCCAGGCGCTCGGCCATCCGGCGGGAGCTGAAGTCTTGGGCTTTGACCTTAGCTTGCCGGCCAAGACGGGCCCTGAGTTCCGGATCCGATAGGATCTGGTTCACCCGGTCGGCGAAGGCCCTGGGGTCCAGCGGAGTGATGTAGCCGTCCCGCCCCGATTCGATGGTATCGTTGTTGGCCGGAGCATCGACGGCAACTACCGGCAGCTCGCCGGCCATGGCTTCGGCCAGGACCAGGCCCTGGGTTTCGGTGACGGAGGGAAAGACGAACACATCTGCGCCCAGGTAGCAGTTGATCACCTCTTCGTGGGCCAGGCCCCCGGTGAAGATCACCTGCCCGGTCAAGTTCCTCTCCCGCACCATCTCCTCTAGTTCCGACCGGTAGGGTCCATCCCCGACGATGACTAAGACCGACGGGGGATCGATGAGGGGCAGTACATCCCACAGGAAAGAGACGTTCTTCTCTTTGCCGAGCCGCCCGACAAACAAGAGGATATGCTTGTCCTCCGGAATCGGGAAGTTCTTCCGCAGCCAAGTTCCATCGCCGCTCTCGTACTTGCCGATGGGGATCCCGGTGGGGATGACCGCGGTCGGCCGGGTAAGCTCATAGGTAGTCTTGAGCCATTCCTCCAGGGAGGGGGAGGGAGCGACGATCAGGTCGCACTTTTGACAATAGGCGTTGAGGAAGCGGATGGTGAACTTCTTGATCACCGGCGTAGCCATGGGTACGTAATGGACGTACTCGGGGTAGAGGGTATGATGGGTGAACACCAGGGGCAGTTGATGGCGCCTGGCTACCCTAGCCGCCAGCTGTCCCATCAAAAAGGGCGAATGGCTGTGGATCACCTCCAGGCCCAGCCGCCTCACCAACTGATTTGTCCGGGGCGACAAAGGCACCGGGAGCACAAAACCGGGGTAGGTGGGGGCCGGTATGGAAAAATAGCGGAAGACCGGCACTTTCCTCCCCGGTGATGGATCCTTCAGCGAACGGCTGTAAGCCGGTGCGAAGATATAAATCTGATGGCCTAAGTCCAGCAGTTCGGCAGTGAAGGTATTGATGGAACGCACAACACCGCTGACGTAAGGTTCATAGCTGTCCGTGAAAATGCCAATGCGCATGTGCGCGCTCTCCTATTCTCTAGCAGAAGTTGGTTAATTATATCTTCTCAACTTCCCCTCTGAAGTCCTGCTCATCCTTAAGGATTAGGGCTTGGCGGGTGTTCCTTGAGGAGCCTGACGAGATGGAAAAACGCCTCTCGGTCGTGCTGGTCTAAGGCTTTGTCGATCCGGTAATACAAATGGGCCTTCTGGGCTTGAAGGATCAGCTCATCAAGCCATGGAGCTTCCAAACCCTGGTTTTCGACAGGTAAAGGCAGTTGGCTGAATTCCACGGGTTGTAGCACCACCTTATTGTATTCCGGCGAAGACTCCCGTTCATGGAACAGGAGCGAAACGAACACATCCGTCGCAGGGTTAGCCTGCAGGTAAGCTAGGGCCTCCGCTGGCCGGATTGTCTCCTCCCCTGCCTGGCGGAAGAAGAAGGCTGGACCTTCACAACAGATGGTGGATATCACCATGCCCACCGGCAGGCCGGCTATGTCATGGACGAAGTGCACCCTGGCCAGGCGATCGGGATCCGTCAAGAGATACTCGAATATAGAGTAAACGGCTTCGGACTGTAGACGGTGATTGCGCAAAAACCAGAGGATGAACTTCTGCTTTTCCTGCGTATTTACCGTTTTTGCCACCGTTTTCGCCTCCTCCACCGGCTAAATTCTCTGGTCTTAAACTGTATTTCTTCCCCCGCGAAGAAATGCCTCTTAGAAATTCCTGACTGCGAAGGAACGGAGCTGCCGTCGGCGAAGCTACCATCAGCAGGCCACTGGAGGTGGAGGTTGGATGTTTGAACTACTGAGGGGATTTGCTATCCTCAGCCTGGCCCAGTTGCTAGGCGAGATGCTGCGGAGGGTGCTGGGAATACCTATTCCGGGCAACGTGCTTGGCTTTGGTCTGTTGGCAGTGGCCTTGTTTGCCGGCGTCATCAAGGTGGAAGCCGTGGCCGGGGCCGCTAAGCTCCTCCTTGACCATCTGACCCTCTTGTTTGCACCAGTGATCGTCGGGATCGTTCTCTACAAGGAATTCTTCCGTACCCAATGGCTGCCAATGACATCTGCTATCCTCGTCAGCACGGCCATTACGTTAGTCTTGGTGGGCAAGCTGGTGGACTTGTACTTGGAAGGGGGCAGCCGTCATGGAGCCTCTCGCCGCTAATCCCCTGTTTGGGTTCACTTTGACCGTCGGCTGCTTTTATGTGGCCACCCTTCTACATTCTAGACTTCGCTCTCCCCTGGCAAATCCCTTGTTGTTAAGCTCCATAATTATCATATTGGTCTTGGAGCTTGCGGGCATAGACTACCACGACTACAATCGGGGCGGTCAAATCCTCACTTTCTTCCTGGGACCGGCCACCGTCGCCCTGGCCGTCCCTTTGTACAACAACCGGAGGTTCCTGCGGGGACGAATGCTGCCCCTGCTGCTCATCATCAGCCTGGGGGCTTTTACGGCCATGATCGTTGCCGCTTTGACGGCCCATTTCCTGGGAGCGGATCGGCAGGTAGTCTTATCCTTAATCCCTAAATCGGTCACCACCCCCATCGCGGTTGAGGTCGCGGCCATGATCGGGGGCATCCCAGAACTGGCCGGAGTCTTTGTCATCATCACCGGCCTGTTGGGGGCCCTTTGGGGGCCAAGGCTGCTTCGGCTGTGCAAAGTCCGATCGCCCCTGGCCATGGGGGTTGCCATCGGCACCGCCGCCCACGGGATCGGCACCGCTAGGGCCCTCGAAGAAGGGGAGCTTCCCGGGGGCGCAAGTGGACTGGCCATGGGGATTGCGGGCCTGGTCACCCCCGCCCTGGCGTGGGCTTTGCTGAGGTTGCTACGCGGGAATTAGCGCGGCTTTCCCGGTGCACACTAAAGTCGAAACAAGGAGGGAGGAGGGCGAAGGATGGCCAATCCCCATGTGGATCCGGATCTTTGCATCGGCTGCGGACTATGTGCTGACCTGTGCCCAGAGGTCTTTGAGATGACCGATGATGGCGTGGCCCAAGCCATCGAAGGGGCAACAGACAGTCCGTGCGCTCAGGAAGCGGCCGATTCCTGTCCTACCGATGCCATCACCCTGTAGAAGGAGAAAGGGGCGGCTTGCCGCCCCTAGAACCTTTTCCGAATGCGCCTTTGTCTCCTCAGCCTGAGGGGGAAATACTGGGCGCCCAATTCTTCCGCGATCTCTTCCATCTGCCTAGCCCGCTCCAGCTGAAAGTCGTGCATGGACCAACCCATCAAGTGGGGGAGCTGAGCCCCATCTTCCAGATCGAACGGCATCACGGCCAAATCCCGAATATCTTCCTTGCGCGCCTTCTCCTTTTCGCTCATCAGATCACCCTCCTTGCCGATAGTCTGCCCGGATGGAAGGGGGCTTCGAGTAGGAAAATGCTTGCAAGTGTATGGGGGAATAATCCCCGGTTATGCTAATGGAGAAGAGAGGAGGCGGGCCCTTGGTCAAGGAGACGAAAGTAACGCGGGAGATCATGGCGGGCGATCAACCCCAAAAGCGGGGAGGGGCCAACTGGCGCGATTTGCCCGCGGGGGCGGTGATCGCCGGCGGCGCTAACTCGGCCGCCTTCGAAACGGGGGATTGGCGGACCCTAAAGCCGGTGCACCTGCCGGAGAGGTGCATCCATTGTCTACTTTGCTGGGTTTTCTGTCCCGATATGGCGGTGATCGTCGAAGATGGCCGGGTAGTGGGCTTTGACTACAAACACTGCAAAGGCTGCGGGATCTGTGCGAAGGAATGCCCGAGCAAAGTCAATGCCATCGACATGGTGCCGGAGGGAGCCGAGGATGCCGACCGGAGCACCGTGAGCGAATACCGGGGAAAGGAGAAATCCCGTTGACGACGCTAAAAGAACTAGCAAAGAAAGGCGAGCTGCTCAGCGCTGGGCACCGGGCCTGCGCGGGGTGTGGTTTCCCCCAAACGGTGCGCCTTGTCTTGAAGGCCGCCGAGCGGCCCGTCGTCGCCGCGGCCGCCACCGGCTGTTTAGAGGTGACCACCACCATCTACCCCTACACCTCATGGGGCTGCTCCTTCATCCACAATGCCTTTGAGAATGCCGCGGCCACCATCAGCGGGGTGGAGGCGTTCTACCAGGCCCTCAAGCGCAGGGGCCTAGAGGGAGAGTTTGACTTCATCGCCTTCGGGGGCGACGGGGGAACCTACGACATCGGCCTGCAGTCGCTGTCGGGGGCAATGGAGCGGGGCCACAACATCCTCTATGTCTGCTATGACAATCAAGCTTATGCCAATACGGGGATCCAGCGCTCCGGGGCCACCCCTAAGGGGGCCAGCACCACCACTACCCCTGCGGGCCGGGCCCTCGACGGCAAACCCCAATCCCGCAAGGATCTGACCGCCATCATGGCCGCCCATAACATCCCCTATGTGGCCCAGGCGGCGGTGGCCCACTGGAAAGATCTGGTCACCAAAGTGAAAAAGGCCCTCGCTGTGGATGGACCTGCCTTCATCAATGTCCTCGCTCCCTGCAGGCTGAGCTGGGCCATTCCGTCGGAAGACACCATCGATGTGGTCCGACATGCGGTGGACTGCTGCTTTTGGCCCCTTTATGAAGTAGAAGAAGGAGAGTTTCGACTGACCTACCGGCCCCGGGAGCGGAAAAGCTATGTGGATTGGCTGCGCCGGCAGGGACGATTCCGACACCTTTTCCAGCCCGGCCGGGAAGAACTGTTGAAAGAGCTGGAGCGGGAGGTGGAAGAGCGCTGGCAGGCGCTCCTCGCCCGGGTTCAGTCCGCGTAGCCCATCTGCTGGGAGATGTCCCTGGCGCACTCCCGCACTAGGGAGATTAGACGGGGCAGGTTCTCAACGGAAAAGCGGCTCACAGGTCCCGAGATGCTCAGGGCCGCGATCACCCGCTGGGTATGGTCATAGAGGGGAGCCGCAACGCAGCGGGCCCCCTCTTCACATTCCTCATCATCCATGGAATAGCCTAAACGGCGAATTTCCTGGAGCTGGGCGGAGAGTTCATCGAAGGAAGTGATGGTCTGGGGAGTCAAGGCAGGCATGCCGTGCTCTTTGAGGATGGCCTCAACATCGCCCAGGGCCAGATGGGCCAACAGCATCTTCCCGGCCGCGGTGGCATGGGCCGGGGCTCGCTTGCCGATCCGGGAGAAAAGACGCAGGGAAGCTCCTCCTTCGGCCTTGTCGATGTAGACTACCTCACCATCATCGAGGACGCAGATATTGACCGTCTCATCCGACTCCTCCGCCAGCTTTTCCATGAAGGGTCTGGCTATCCGCCGCAGGTCCAGCTGATGGAGCAGGGCATTGGCTACGTGGAGGCATTTAAGGCCCAGCCGGTATTTGTCCGTCTCCGGGTTCTGCTCCACATATCCGCAGTACATGGCCGTCGTTGCGAGGCGATGGGCGGTGCTGATGTGGACCCCCAACCTTTGACTGATCTGGGTGAGGGACATTTCCGTCCCCTCCTGGGCCAGGATATCGAGCAAACTCAGGACTCTCTCCGCCGACTGGATAGCAGCGGCGGGCTTTTTCCTCCGAGCCATACCCCATCTCCTTCCTAAAACTCTCTGACGCTGTCGATGCTGCCGCCCATGGAGCAGTCGGCCTCCCGCTCCACGATGATGTCGATCACGTAGGGACGCCGGGCTTCTTTGGCTCTGGCAAAAGCCGACTGCAGGTCTTCCCAGCGCTCCACTCGCTCACCCAAACAACCGAACCCTTTCGCAATCAACACCGGGTCGGGCAGCTGCTCGCCATAGCGGATGTCCACCGCGTGTTGGTAGCCGTAAGCGTACTTTTGGTTCTGGCGGATGAGGCTCAAGAACCCATTGTTTAGCACCAAGACGATGATGGGCAAGTTGTAATGGGCGGCCATGGCCAGCTCTTCGACCATGAACAAAAAGCCTCCATCGCCCATGACGGCCACCACCGTCGCCTCGGGATCGGCAACCTGCGCCCCAATGGCCGCGGGGATGTCGAAGCCTAAGGTCCCCGCACCTGCCGTGGGCAAGTACCGCCGGGGCCGATCGATGTCCTGCAGCTGCCCCGACCAGATCTGATTTAAGCCGCAGCCGGTGGTGAAAATCGTATTCTCATCGAAGAAGGCGTTAATCTCGTGGAATACCCGCTGGGGCTTAATGGGATGATCCTCATAATCTGTCTTTCGCCGCATTGCCTCTCTTTCCTGCGGGATGGCCGCCACCCTGGCGGAAGGAGTCCGCTTAATGCCCTGTTTCTTGGCTTCAGCCAACAAAGCTTCGATGGCAAGCTTAGCGTCGGCTGCGATTCCCAGTTCCACAGGCACGATCTTGCCGATCTGGCGGGGATCCACATCGATATGGATGAAGCGCCGATCGCCGATGTAAGCATCCAGCTTGCCCGTATGGCGATCATTGAAGCGGCAGCCGATGGCGAGGACCAGATCGCTTTCCAAGAAAAACTTATTGCCGAAGGGGGTGCCCACCTGGATGCCTACCTGCCCAACATACAAGGGATGGCGGGAGGGGATGACCCCCTTGGCCGTGTACGTGTTGATCACCGGCAGGCTCAGAAGCTCCGCCAGCTCCAGGGCCTCCTTTTCCGCTCCCGCCAGGATGACGCCGCCGCCAAGGAGGAGCACTGGCCGCTCCGCCTCCAGCACCAAGGCTAACGCCCGGCGAATATCCTCTCCTTCCGGCGCCCTGCGAACGACGGGGATGGAGCGATCCCGGCCCGGCTCCCAGTCAATGGAGGCGGTTTGGACATCCAAAGGCAAGTCGATCAATACCGGCCCTGGCCGATCGGAGCGGGCGATGTGGAAGGCCTGGCGGAGGACCCCGGGGACATCTTCGGGTCTAGTAATGCACCAGGCGGCCTTCGTCACCGGTCGGGCGATATCAGCGATGTCGACGCACTGGAAGGCTTCCTTGCCCAGCTGGTCGGTTGTGTTTTGGCCGGTGATGGCGACCAGGGGAATGGAGTCGATTTGGGCTGTGTAAAGGCCGGTGACGAAATTGGTGGCCCCAGGGCCCGAAGTGCATAGCGCCGCAGCCATCCTGCCGCTGACCCGAAAGTAGGCATCGGCGGCATGGACGGCCCCTTCTTCGTGGCGGGCGATGTAGTGGGTGATGTTGGCAGCGGGCAGATACTTGTAGACGGGGTTGATGGAGGCGCC
Organism: Bacillota bacterium; assembly: GCA_012522085.1. Lineage (GTDB taxonomy): Bacteria > Bacillota > Limnochordia > JAAZLZ01 > JAAZLZ01 > JAAZLZ01. The sequence continues at coordinate 7,944 of JAAYLE010000222.1, forward strand.
AGGGATTCCAAAGGCCACATCGATCCCTTCGTCCTTCAAGATACGCACAACTACCTCGGCAACCTGCATGGCTATCCCTCCTGAAAAGGCTGATGATGAACCCTTCTCTTATTTTATGCAAGTTCCTTCCGCGAAATGAAAAATTGCAGATGATCAAAGGTAATTGCACATAGTGCAATAACACTTTCTTGCCAGCTAAGGAGGCGCTGGCCGGGGCAGGGGAGAATAACTGATCAAAATTCGAAAGGGAGGCTGCATCGTGAAGTTTAGTTATACAGTGGCTACGCCCGATACGAAATCCCCCGATGTGCTGGCTTTTCGCGGCGATTTCCGTGAGAGTCTGGCGACCTTGAAGGAACTAGGTTATGATGGGGTTGAGCTGATGGTCCGTTCTCCCCGGGAGCTAGATCAGGAGGCGATTAAGAAGGCCGTGGAGGAATTTGCCCTGGCGGTCCCCGATGTCTGCACCGGGGAGGTCTTCGGCATCGACCGTCTATCCTTCATGGATCCGGATCCAACAGTCCGCCGGGAGGCTGTCCAAAGGACGAAAGAGGTCATTGATTTTGCGGCGCTGTTGGACTCCCAGATTAATGTGGGGCGCCTGCGGGGCTCCTTCCGCCCCGGCGTTGACCGGGCCGACTCCCTCAAATGGGCCAAAGAAGGTTTTAGCGAGGTCCTGGAGTATGCCGCAGCCAAGAACGTCCGGGTCCTCCTCGAGCCCGTCAACCGCTATGAGCTCAACTTCCTTTGTTCGACCCAAGAGGCCCTGGAGTTCATTGCCCCGTTCAACAACCCTTATTTTGGCCTGATGCTCGACATCTACCACATGAACATTGAAGATAAGTCCACCGTCGCCAGCTTTATCGAGGCCATCGATTACTGCCACCACATCCATTTTGCTGATGCCACCCGGCGCTACCCGGGGACTGGGCAGATCGACTTTCTAAACATTATGCGGGCCTTGAAAGCGTTAAAATACGATGGGTTTATTTCCCTGGAGATTATGCAAAAGCCAGATCAATACACTGCCGCCAAACGCAGCATCGAATATTTGCGTCTGTTGGATGAGCTGTCATAAGGAGTGCCATCAATAATGATGAAAAGGTTCTTGGTTCTGCTAACCCTGCTTGTCCTGGCGACCGGCGCGGCCGCCCAAGGGGGTTTTCCCCGGGAGATAGTCGATGATGCCGGCCGGAAAGTCCTCATCCCCCAGGCTCCCGGGAGGATCGTCTCTTTGGCCCCGAGCAACACCGAGATCCTCTTTGCCATCGGGGCTGGGGATCAGGTCGTGGGGGTAACCGACTACTGCAACTACCCCCAGGAGGCCCAAGAAAAGGACAAGGTGGGAGGCTTTTCCGATCCCAACTTAGAGGCCATCGTCGCCTTGGCCCCGGATCTGGTCCTGGGGACGAACTTCAACGACGGGGTCATCGAGGATTTGGCGCAACTAGGCATCAGGGGGCTCGTCATCTCCCCGGGGACGGTGGAGGAGGTCCTCACCGCCATCGAGCGGGTGGGCTATGCCGTCGGCCGCGATGGGGAGGCCGGGGCCCTGGCTGAGAACCTCCGGGAGCGCCTTTTGGCCGTGGAGGAGTACATCGCCGGGAAGGAGCGCCCCCGGGTCCTTTACCAGGTGTGGCATGATCCCTTGATGGTGGCCGGGCCGGGCAGCTTCGTCGACAATGCCATCACCCTGGCCGGTGGCGATAACATCGCCTGGGATGCGGCCAGGGGCTATCCCCGGTTTAGCAGTGAGGTGGTCGTCCTCAGGGATCCGGAAGTGATCCTATCGCCCAAGACCCACGGCTCCGGGGCAGTTGCCGATGCTCCCCTCCCGCCCGGGTGGGAAGACTTGACTGCCGTCAAGGAGGGCCGGGTTTACTCCATCGATGCGGATATGATCGCCCGGGCCGGCCCGCGGATCGTTGCCGCCATTGAAGAGGTGGCCAGGATCTTGCATGGGGAGAAGGGAGAGGACAAGTGAGGGGCAAGAGGTCCTGGGCCATCACCGCCCTCTTGGGGATGGCCCTCATCGGAGCAGTCATCGTCGCCATGGGCGCCGGTTCGGTATACATCCCGCCCGGGGAAGTCGCCCGCATCTTGACCGATCCTGCCCAGGGGGGGAGCTTTGCCACCATCATCAGGCAAATCAGGCTGCCTAGGGTGCTCCTTGCCGCCCTGGTGGGCAGCTGTCTGGCCACTGCGGGGGCGGTGTTTCAGGGGCTGTTTAAGAACCCGATGGCCGACCCTTATGTGATCGGTGTCTCCTCGGGCGCTTCCCTGGGGGCCGTCGTCGCCATGGCCTTTGGTCTGCAGCTGCGCTTTCTGGGGTTGGACTCCGTCCCCTTGCTTGCCTTCCTGGGGGCGGTGGCGACGATGCTGCTAGTCTACAACCTGGCCCGTACCGGGGGGAAGGTGCCGGTGCTGACGCTCTTGGTGGCCGGGGTTGCCGTCGGTTCCTTCCTGTCCGCCCTGGTTTCCCTGTTTGTCTACTTCGCCGACGAGCGCCTCCACCAGGTGGTCTTCTGGCTGATGGGAGGCTTTGCCGGCGCCACCTGGCATTACGTGGGGATGGCCCTGCCCTACACAGTCATTGGGTTGGCCATGGTGGGCCTCCATGCCCGGGAGCTAAACGTGCTCCTCCTTGGCGAGGAGCAGGCCCAGCATTTGGGGGTGGATGTGGAGCGGGTCAAGAAGATCCTCCTTGCCGCCGGCTCTTTGCTCACGGCCACCGCGGTGAGCACCGCCGGCCCCATCGGCTTTGTGGGGCTCATCGCTCCCCATATGGTCCGGATGATCATCGGGCCCGATCACCGCTCCCTGCTCCCCGCGGTGGCTTTGCTGGGGGCCGCCTTCCTCGTTGCGGCGGATACCATCGCCAGAACGATCATCAGCCCCACCGAATTGCCAGTGGGGCTGATCACCGCCCTTTGCGGCGGACCTTTTTTCATCTACCTGCTCAAGCGGAAAGGTCTTTGGTCTTAGTAGCCCAGCTCTTCACCGATGATGATGATATGATAATCGGTCAAGGTGGGCCGGCGATCTAGAATGACCGTCGCTTTGCACATGCGGTGCGTGGAGTTGCAGTCCATGCACCGGCCAACTTGGGAACAGGAGGTTTTGCTGCCGAAGCGGATGCCGTTTTTGGGGCTGGCCACATTCTTAATTCGCTCCCGGGCCTGCTCTTCGTCGGCAACGATCTTGTTGTAGCCGGCAAGCAAAACAACCCGCGGGGGCCCGAAAATCATCGCGGCCACCCTGTTGCCTACCCCATCGGTGTTCACCAGTTGGCCCTGGAGGGTGATGGCATTGGAGCTGGAAAGGTACACATCGGCAAACATGGCCTCTTTGCGCAGGCGGTTGATTTCCTCTCGGGGCAGATCGTCTCGCCAGTGGTGGATGACGGTATTGCCCCGTTCGGTTAATATGTCCAGCAGACCAAGCTGCCGGATGGTGACGGAACCGCCGCAGCCAACGACAGCACTTGGTTCAATCAGCTCCAAAGCCTTTTCAATCCCTCCTTCCCTGGTGGGAAAATAGTAGGCCTGGAAGTCGTTTTCCCTTAGAGCCTTGACGGCTGCTTCGGCCCGCACCCGCTGGTATTCCCCATCGACCCTGGTGGTAATCTGCTCTAAAGACACATGATGCACCTCCCCTCAGTTTAGTTGGGAATTCGTCACTTTCAGCGGTCTTTCCTTGTGGGCAGGAGGGCCTTTCCCTCTGCCGAACAAAAGAAGAGGGGGTGAAGAAAGTGAAAAAGGCACTACTTTCCCTGATGGCGCTGTTGATCGGGGCTGCGGCTCTAGCCGCCCCAAGTCCGAGCCTTGTCATCTATAACCAAGGCTGGGCGATAGTGCGGGAGTATCGGGAATTCGTTCTCAAGGCCGGGATAAACGAAGTTCGGCTGACCGGGATCCCGGGGCGGTTGGATGAGGGCTCCGTTAAGCTCCGGTCTCTAGATGGGGACATCGCTCTCCTCGAGTACAGCTTTCGGCATGATCTTGCCCATCCGTCGACCCTCCTCGATCGCTACCTGGGGAAAAAGGTGCAGCTCATCAGTGATCGCAGCGTCCAAGAGGTGGAGCTCCTCTCCCACCGGCAGGGACTCATCGTCAAAGCGGACGACAAGATTCTCATTAACCCCCCGGGATGGCTGGGGCTTCCCCTCTTCGAGGAATCTGCCCATGAGCCTACCTTGGACTGCCTCATTGAGGCCGGGGCCATGGGGCGTCACTTAGTTGAGCTCACCTAC
>JAAYLE010000223.1 GCA_012522085.1 Bacillota bacterium
CGCTTCTGCAGGGGATCTCTCTTTGCTAGTTCATCAAATAGGTCAAGGACCCGAAAATCGAACTGGACAAGGCACCCCGGAGGATATTCAATGGACCTGGCCGTTATAGACTTCCAATCCTCTACTGCATCCGGATTTTTACCCGATAGGAGATAAGGAATGTAGTGGGCCCGCTTATAGTTTCCTATAAAATCCAGCACAGTCAGGTGGCTTTTGCCTTCGTGCAGCCGCAGTCCCCTTCCCAGCTGCTGAAGGAAAACGGTATATGATTCCGTTGGTCTGAGGAACATCACGGTATCTAAGGACGGGATGTCTACTCCCTCGTTGAATATATCCACAGCGAAAACCACGCTAATTTTGCCCTGGCTCAGCTGCCTCACGGCGGTCTTGCGGTCGACTGTGTAGCGAGAACTGGAGCTTTGACTGTGAACAGCGACTGACGGTACGCCTCTTTCACTGAAGTACTTGGCCATATACTCGGCATGCTTAATACCGGCACAGAAGCCCAGAGTCCGGCGGCCGGCCATCTGCTTATATTTCTCCAGGACCAGGTCGACCCGCTCTATCCTCGAGAGCTCCCGCTCCAGGTCCTCAGTAACATACACCCCTCTGCTGATCCGCACCCGAGAGTAATCGACCTTCTCATCATAGACGCCGTAGTAATGGAAAGGCACAAGCAGGCCTCTGCCTATGGCTTCTTTCAAACGAATCTCGTAGATGACATTATCGTCACAGAGCTCATAGATATCTCTGTTATCTGTGCGGAAAGGAGTTGCAGTCAGTCCCAGCAGGAATCCGGGTTGGAAGTGCTGGAGCAGGGATCGGTACGAGTCGGCTGCGGCGTGATGGAACTCGTCGATGATCATATATTGGAAATGGTCCTTAGCGAACTTAGATAAGTGTTCTTGCCTCGACAGTGTTTGAACAGTGGCTAAGCAGATATCGCAGTCTGTGTCATATTTGCCCCCGCTGTAGTAGCCAATGGCAGCATCGGGTCTTACGTTGCGGAAGGATTTCTCAGCTTGCCTTAGGATCTCCTCTCTGTGGGCTACAAACAAGACGCGCTTGAAGGCTTTAGAGTCGAAGGCCGCTAGGTATGTCTTGCCCACTCCTGTCGCAGCTATGACAAGGCCTTTGTTTATACCTTCCTCTCTAGCTTGACGTAGGTAGTAGAGAGCTTCAATTTGGGCACCGCGGGGTTCGGGCTTCTCCTCCGGGGTTGGTGAGTGGGGAGGAGACTCTCTTTTGGTCAGAGCATTCTGTCTCCATGTTATGGCATAGGCTCTCAGGGTTTTCTCCTGAATATTCTCCGCCTCAGACTTCCAGAGGCGCTCAAATTCTTCGGAGAATCGCTCACAATCTGCCGGCGCAGTCTGCCGCTTTAATCGATAGTTCCACTCAACACCAGTCACAAGAGCCGAACTGGATAGATTCGACGAGCCTACGTAGACTTCAGAAGCGTCTTGTTCATTGTCATAGTCGAAAATATAGGCTTTAGGGTGGAAGGAAAGGTTTCGGCTCTTGAACAGCCGAATGTCCGCGAAGATGAGCGTTATGCTGACGAGGTAGAGCATGGATGGATTGAATTGTGCGCAGCTTCGTGATTTCGGTCGTGCCAACGTTCGGCTGCAGCATGATGTCCAACAGGAGGTGAGATCGTCATTAGCTTAGTAGATAAGACGATGTTCGAACAGAGCTATCAGGCTATTAAGCGAGGGATTGTTGAGGGTCGCTATACTCCAGGCTTTGTATTATCCGAAAGGCTGCTTTCAGCGCAGCTTAGGATGAG
>JAAYLE010000005.1 GCA_012522085.1 Bacillota bacterium
ACGATGGACATCAAGGAAGTGGCGGGCAAGCCCTTGGCCAAGCGGGGGCGGATCCCGGGGCCTACCCCGAATCCTCGTTTGCGTCAGTTTCTTTGATCCTTGACAGTCCCGCCGAGGGGTAATATAATAATTGCAGTCGGAACGCCCGGGTGGCGGAATTGGCAGACGCGCACGGTTGAGGGCCGTGTGGGTAACACCGTACGAGTTCAAGTCTCGTCCCGGGCACCATATAAAGGCTGAAAGGCTCCACATGGGGCCTGTTTTTTATTCAGCGAGCTCATAAGTCAGGGAAACAACGGCCTGGAACCTCGATGGGGTTGCGGGCCGTTTCTTGTTGGAGCGGGCGCATGGTAGAGGAAGACCTTTCCCGCCGCCTAGGATCCAGCCCCATCCATTCGGCATACTTTCTCCCATCGGCGGGCAAAATTGATCCCGAGAATGGGGGATGAGTTGTGTTTGAATGGGTAAGGGCCCTTCTTAGGTCTTCAAAGATCCGGCCGACGGGCGAGGAGACTCTTGTTTCGGCCAATCTGTCCATTAACCGCAAGCGGCTGAGCCAGGCCTACGGGAACAGTGGGGATGTGATCATACGGGAACTTAGAGTCGGCCCGCGGAAAATCAGGATCCTCCTGGTTCTCATTGAGGGTATGGTGGATAAGGCGCTGATTAGCGAGACGGTGATGAAGCCGCTGGCCGACCACGGAAAGAATTGGAAAAGTCCCCAGCAGGCCTTCAAGGAGCTCAGCGGGAGTCTACTGCCAAATGTGGGGGTCAGGGTGACGAGGACCCTGCAAAACCTCCTCGAGGATGTCTCCCGAGGAGGATGCGCCATCCTGATCGATGGTGTAGCGGAAGGTTTGAGCGTGGTAGTTCCCGGCTGGGTGCAAAGAAACCCCGGGCAACCCGATACCGAGCCCATCATCAGGGGGCCCAAGGAGGGGTTCGTCGAATGCCTTCGGACCAATACGACCCTCGTCCGCCGCCGGATCCGGGATCCGCGCCTTAGGATCGAGGAGTACGAACTGGGGCGAATCAGCTGGACGAAGGTCGCCGTCCTCTACATCGAAGGGCTGGTCAATGAGGAAGTCCTCGAAGAGCTGCGAAGCCGGATTAATCGCATTGATGTGGATGGAATCGGCGAAAGCGGCCACATTGAAGAATTGATCGAGGATGCTCCTTTCTCTCCCTTTCCAACCATCTTTCGCACGGAACGACCCGATCGGGTGACGGGGGGGCTCCTTGAAGGCAGGATAGCCATCCTGACCGATGGCACCCCCTTTGCCCTCATCCTTCCCGCTACCTTCACCATGTTCTTCACCACTTCGGAGGATTACTACGAGAGGTTCTGGATCGGCACGGTGCTGAGGCTCTTGCGTTTTGCCAGCTTCTTTATCTCCCTGGTCCTGCCCGGGTTTTATGTGGCCCTGTTGACTTTCCATCAGGAAATGATGCCCACTCCTCTTATCCTCAGCATCGCCGCCCAAAGGGAAGGCGTGCCTTTTCCGGTCGTCGTTGAGACCTTTGTGATGGAGGCCACCTTCGAACTGTTGCGGGAGGCAGGCACTAGAATGCCCCGCCTGGTTGGTCCGGCCATCAGCATCATTGGCGCGTTGGTGCTGGGCGATGCCGCCATCCGGGCCGGACTTGTCTCCCCGGCCATGGTCGTGGTGGTGGCCTTTACGGGCATCGCATCCCTATCCGCCCCCCTTTACAGTATCGCCACTGGCGCCCGGATCTTGCGGTTTGCCTTGATCATCCTTGGGGGCACCATGGGCCTGTTCGGAGTTGTCGCCGGACTATTTGGCCTTTTAATCCATCTCTGCTCCATTAGATCCTTTGGAACGCCCTTCCTCGAGCCCCTGGCCCCCGTGGTCTTTGCGGATTGGAAGGATGCCATGGTCAGGCTTCCCTGGTGGGCCATGAGGACTAGGCCTAGGCTCTTGGGGGTAAGAGACTCTGTACGTGAGGCTCCCGGATTGGAGCCGATGCCGCCTCGGGAGGATGGCTAAGGAGGATCATCATGTCTCTAGACAAGATCAGCCCTCGGCAAACAATGGCCATGCTCATCATCAGTCGGCTGATGATGGCTACCGTCCTGTTTCCCACCCTCACGGAGCTAGACGATCCGCAGAACATTTGGCTGGTTGGCCTTTTGGGCATGATGGTCGCCATCCCCTTGGTGCTGCTGATCGTCGCGTTGGGATTGGCATTCCCCGATAAAACCATCGTCCAGTACAGTCAGGTGCTCCTGGGCAAGTTCCCCGGCAAAATTGTCGGCCTCCTCCTCGTCTGGTACTGGTTCCACATCGCGGTAACTAGTGCCGCCGCCTTGGGAGAAAGCCTTACCTCGGCCATCATGGTCGAGACTCCTGACGTTGTCCTCATTGGGATAATCGCCTACCTTGGAGCCAGCGCGGCCCGCAATGGAGTGGAAGTCATGGCCAGGGTCGCCGAAAACGCCCTGGGGATAATCGTGTTCTTTGTCTTGGTCACGACCATCCTGCCTTTCGATGTGATGAAGTCGAGTCACCTTCTGCCGGTGCTCGCCGGCGGCTGGGGCAGTCTAGTCCCGTCAATGATGAGTGCAGTCAGTTTTTTCATGGAGTTTACAGTTGTCGGCATGCTCATCCCCTATGTCAGCAAGCCGAAACAGACGGTTCGATATTCAGTCTACGCCATCCTGACAGCTGGGATTTTGCTGGTGTTTCTCGGCCTGACAGCGGTCATGGTCTTCGGGCCGAGTGTGAAAAGCTTGTCCATGCCCGTCTTTAGCCTGGCCCGGATGATTAGCATTGGCCGCTTCTTTGAGCGGATCGAGTTCATCCCCATGGGGGCTTGGATCATGTGTACCAGCATCAAGCTGTCCCTGTTCGTCTGGGCATCGAGTTTGGGCCTGGCCCAGGTGCTCGGCCTAAGTCAAGGCCAAGTCCTGATCTATCCCATGGGGGCTTTAGTTGTCGCCGCCAGCATCGTTTTCTACGAAGACTTTTTGGTGTTGATTCACTTTCTAACCAGCGGCGGTTGGTCAGTGTACAGCCTCGGCATTACCCTCACCACAATCCTGTTGCTTTGCAGCGCGGCCTTCTTGAGGCGACTCTTCGGGGGTGGAGCCAGTGGGGATTAGGGCGAAAATAGGGCTCATCGCCCTGATCATGGTTGTCATGCTGACTGGCTGTTGGAGTCGCCGGGAGCTGGAAACCCTGGGCTTCATCACCGCCGTTGGACTCGACCATGCCAGGGAGGAGGGGAAGATTCAGCTGACTGTGCAAATGGCCAAACCCTTTGCCATCACGGGCAGCGTCCAGACGGCCGTTCAGGAAAAGCCTTTTCATGTTATGACCGCCACTGGCCACACAGTGTTCGAAGCTGTTCGGAACTTGAACAGCATTTCGCCCCGGCGGCCTTTCTGGACCCACGCCCGCTTCATCGTCTTCGGCGAGGACATGGCCCGGGACGGAATTCAAGAAGCATTGGACTTTTTTGACCGGGACGGCGAGCCCCGGCGCACCTCTTTCGTCATGATCGTCCAGGAGGCCAAGGCCTCAGATTTTCTCCAGGTCGAGTTCTCCCAGGAGCCGCTGCCCTCGGAGGGAGTTTTCGCGTTGTTGCAGGGCACCCGCCTCGCCCAGTCCACTGTGGCGGCGATGACGGTCAACGATCTCCTGCAATCCCTGGAAGGGGAGGGAATCGACCCGATCACTGTCCGGGTTGAGTTGATCCGTCTCGAGGAGGATATCGATATCGGCGGAGACGTCCTCCGCGATCAGATCAAGGCCAAAACCAGAATGACGGGCAGCGCCATGTTCAAAGATGACCGGCTGGTGGCGTGGATGAACAAGCCGGAGACGCGAGGCTATCTTTGGGTCACAGGCCAGGTCAAGAGCGGCATCATCAACATTAATGAGCCCACCGTGCAGGACGCTTACGCCTCTCTGGAGATCGTCAGCTCCCGAGGCTCGTTCAAACCCCAGCTGACAAGGGACGGGATAAAGGTCCTCATTCAGGTGGAAGTCCACGCCAATCTAGGCGAGATGCAGCAATATATTGACATCCGAAAAGAGCCTGCCCTTTGGGTCAGCATGGAACGGCGAATGGCGGAGGTAGTGAAGAACGAGATCATGGCCGCTGTCGAGAAGGCCCAGCACTTTGGCGCCGACATCTTCGGCTTCGGGGCGGAAATCAAAAGGCGGCACCCCAAAGAATGGCCACGGTTGAGGGAGAATTGGGAAGAAGAGTTTAAGCGTCTGACGGTGGAAGTCGAGGTCAAGGCCAGAATTAAGCGGGCAGGACTAGTTCTTAAGAGGGCATCTATCAGGAAGTAGGGATCGTCTTGAACGTGGCGCTGCTGATCATCATCGGCTTGGCCATCATCGGTTACGAATTGCCTGGCATCCTCCGCAACGGCTGGTGGGCGGAGCTGATCGTCTTCGTCATCCTGTTGGCCCTGGCTTTTGCCCTGGGACTCTTGCAAATTATGCGGATCGCCCCGCCTAGCCCCATCCATGGCATTGAGTTTCTGGTTGAGCAGCTGGCCCGCCTCTTTGCCTGACTTGGAATCAACCAACCGAGAACGGAATTACGGGAAATCAAGAACGATATCCTTCGTCTAATCTGCCGCCGCTAAACGGCTTCAGGACGCCATAATCGAATCCATCCCTTTACGGCGTCAAAAAAGAAGATTGCCAATTCAATCAAAAACAGCCCCTTGTCCCACCATTTCCCTGTGCTTTTAACAAGAAATCACCGAGACACAGCAAGTTTGTCCGTTGTGTCACAATCTGTTCCGTTGCTACAATACAGGTGGATCGACTTGTGAAATTCGGCACATGTCTTGGGAATACGGGGTGGTAGACTTGAAAATCGCTGTGTCTGGCAAGGGAGGCGTTGGCAAGACCACCGTTTCGGCGGGCCTGGCCCGGCTGTTTGCCGGCAAGGGCTACCATGTCATAGCTGTCGATGCCGACCCTGACGCTAGCTTGGGTATGGCTTTGGGCTTCGATGAAAAGCTCCTGGCCGCCCAGCGCCCTGTTGTGGAAATGAAGGAACTCATCAAGGAACGGACGGGAGGTGGTGGAGCCCTATTTTGTCTGAACCCGAAGGTTGATGATGTCTTGGAGAAGTACGCCCTCAAGATAGGGGAGATCCGCTTCCTGCGGATGGGCGGGATCAAGCAAGGGGGCAGCGACTGTTATTGCAGCGAAAACTCCTTTATCAACGCCCTGGTTAATTCTCTGCTCTTGGATCAGGATGATGTGGTGATCATGGACATGAGTGCGGGGATTGAACACCTGACCAGGGGGACGGCTAAAGGGGTCGACGTGATCGTTGTCGTAACCGAGCCCACCAAGGTTAGCGTCAAGACGGCCCAGGTCGTCTTGGAGCTGGCCGGGGAGCTGGGCATCAAGCGGTCCATCGTGGTCGGCAACAAGATCCGCTCCCAAAGGGACTTGGATTTCTTGCAGAGTAGATTTCCGGCCTTGGTGCCCCTGCCGATGGATGAAGCCCTCCTTGAGGGAGATGGCACCGTCGGCAGTGCCTTTGCGGCCGAGTTGGAGGAACTCTTTGCGGCAGTTGTGGAAGCAGGGAAGGGAGGTATGGCCAATGGGCGCTAATGGGAAGGGTCAAACGAATGGTCATGGGACAATCGACCCTGCAAGTCTTGCAGTGCTCGAAAAATACGAAGGTCAGGACACACTAACTAGTTATGACAGGTACTTGGTTCAGTCGCCCCAGTGCAAGTTTGGACTGACGGGTACGTGCTGTCGGATTTGTGTACAGGGGCCTTGCCGGCTTCTGGAGGATCGGCCGGAGAGGAGTCGGGGGATTTGTGGGGCTCCCGTCTACAGCGTGGTAGCCCGCAACATGACCCGCCTGATGGCCGGGGGAGCATCATCCCACTCGGACCATGGCCGGCATCTCGCCAACATCTTGTTGGCCATCGCCGACGGCAAGGTATCGGACTACGAGATTACTGATGGAGATAAGCTTAGGGACGTAGCCCAAAGGATCGGACTTGAGGTAGAGGGCAAAGGGGACAAGGAGCTGGCCAGGGAAGTGGCTCTGGCAGCCCTGGAAGACTTCGGACGACCTGATGAGACGCCGTGCCAGTTCCTCGTGTCCAATATCACTGAAGGTCGGAAGGCCAAATTCAATCACTGTGATGTGCTGCCCTCGAGCATCGATCGGACCATTGTCCAGATGCTTGCCCAGACCACTATGGGCATGGATAATGATCCGGTCAACCTCATTTTCGCCGGGATTAAGACGTCCCTCGCTGATTACACGGGGATGCATATTGCCACGGACATCAGCGACATCATCTTCGGCATCCCAGAACCGACTGTCTCCGAGGCGAACTTGGGAGTCATCGATCCGGAATACGTCAATGTGGCTACCCACGGTCACAATCCGACATTGAGCGAAATGGTCGTCCGTGCGGCTAGGGAGCTGAACGACAAGGCGAAGGCTTTAGGGGCCAAGGGGATCAATGTCGTCGGGATCTGCTGCACCGGCAATGAGCTGCTGGGACGCGAAGGCGTGTATCTCGCGGCCAACCAAGCATCCCAGGAGCTGGCGATCATGACGGGCGCGGTGGATGCCATCATCGTCGACATTCAGTGCATTATGCCCTCGCTCAAGCCCGTCTGTGACTGCTTCCATACGCGACTCATCACGACCAACAAGATGGCCAAGATTCCGGGCGCCATCCACGTGGACTTCAAGGAGGAGACGGCCTTCGAGCAGGCCTGCCAGATGGTGGAGATGGCCCTTGAGGCCTACAAGGAAAGGGACCGGTCCAAAGTAGCGGTGCCGCCCCACAAGAACAAGGTGATTGCCGGTTTTAGCCTTGAGGCTCTCCTCGATCTTTTCCGGGCGATAAACCCCGACAATCCGATTCAGGTCCTCACCGATGCCATCCTGGCAGGGGAGCTGAGGGGCGTGGCCCTCTTTTGCGGCTGCAACAACCTGAGGACTCCCCAGGACAGGAACCATCTGACCATTTTCCGTGAGTTAGTGAAAAACGACGTGTTCGTCATCGCCACTGGCTGCTCGGCCGGAGCGATGGCTAAGGCGGGGATGATGACTCCCGAGGCCATCGAGAAGTATGCAGGGGCGAATCTGAAGGCTTTCTTGAAGCGGCTGTCCGAGGCCAACGGCGTCGAGCTGCCCCTGGCGTTCCACATGGGTTCTTGTGTGGACAACTCCCGGGCCCACGACCTGTGTACCCTCATGGCTAAGGAGATGGGCGTTGACGTGCCTAAGGTTCCCTTCGCGGCCACTGCCCCGGAGGATATGCATGAGAAGGCCATCGCTATCGGCACCGGAGCCGTTGCCATGGGCCTGCCCGTCCACGTGGGCGTGATGCCCCCCATCGATGGCAGCACCCTGGTCTTTGGGCTTGCCAGCCAAATCGCTCGGGACGTGTACGGGGGCAACTTCATTTTCGAGCCCGATCCGGAGGAGGCGGCCAAGAAGCTGTTGGCAGCCCTCGATCGGCGTACTTGGAAACTGAGGGTCCACCAGATGGCTGCGGACAAGTTCGGGACGAAGCCTGCTGTCAGCTGGTAGGCTGGGAAAGGGGAGATGGAGATGGCCATAGCCTACGATGTCATACCATACTTGGAACGGACAGATTTTGATGAAATCTATCAGGAGGCGGAAGAAGCCATCAAGGACAAGATGCCGACCAGGCTCCTGTCCCGGGGCCTAAATGGAGCCATCATCGCTACCGGCTACGCGGAGATTTTGCTCCATCAGGCGATACGGAATTTAGGACCGGATCATCCGGTAGGCTACCCGGACACCGCCTATCATTTGCCGGTCATCACCGCGCTGAGCGGCGAGAAAGTGACGAAGCTAGGGGAGCTGCCCCCGATTCTCAATCGGATGCGAAACAACCTGAAGGAAGAACGGAATTTCTTCAATGCCCGGCTGTGGGGCGAGGCGACCCTTTATGCCGCGGAGATCATCGAGGCCATCCACTATGCTTACGGGGATGAGCCGAAGGTAGAGCCATGGACTGGCTTTGTCACGGACCCGGTGCTCAGGCAGTATGGGATCAAATTGGTGGACTGGACCATCCCCGGCCAGGCCATCATCATGGGACGGGCCAAGTCCAGCAAGGCCATAGCCAAGATCGTTCAGGATCTGATGGGGAAGGGCTTCATGATCTTCCTCTGCGATGAAGTCATTGAACAGCTCCTCGAGGAAAACATGAAAATGGGCGTTGATTATATCGCCTTCCCCGTGGGCAACTTCACCCAGATCATCCACGCGGTCAACTTTGCTCTGCGGGCGGGGCTTGCCTTTGGCGGCATCTCCCCTGGCCGCAGGGAAGAGGTCAGAGATTATCAGCGGCGGCGGATCCGGGCTTTCGTCCTCCAGCTAGGGGAAGCGACCGACGTTCAGGTGGCGGCCCACTTCGGAGCCAACTTCCTGGGCTTTCCCGTTATCTGCGACCAGCCGTTGGAAGAGGAAATCCCGGACTGGTATCTCCACCATGGGGATTATGACACCCTGCTCCAATTCGCCATGGAGGTCAGGGGAATCAAGCTGGCAACGATGGATCTGGATATCCCCGTCAACTTCGGGCCCGCCTTTGAGGGTGAAGTCATCCGCAAGGTCGATGCCTACGTCGAATTCGGCGGGGGCCGCAGCCCGGGCTTTGAACTGCTGTCATCTGTGAGTGCGGATGCAATCACAGACGGTAAGGTCGAACTCATCGGTCCCGATGTATCCGATGTGCCGGAAGGGTCCATCCTGCCCCTGGGCATCATGGTGGATATTTATGGCCGGAAGATGGAGGAGCAGTTCGAAGGGGTGCTGGAGCGGCGGATTCACGACTACATCAACTACGGCGAAGGACTGTGGCACGTGGCCCAGCGGGACCTGAACTGGGTGCGGATTAGCAAAGAGGCGGTGGCCAAGGGAGTTCGCATGCATCACCTCGGCGAGATCCTCATCGCCAAGTTCAAGGCCGATTTCCCCTCCATCGTCGACCGGGTGCAAGTCACTTTGATCACCGATGGGGCCGTGGTGGAAGACAAGATCAAATTGGCCCGGGAGAAGTATCGGGCTCGGGATGAGCGGATGCGGGGCCTGACAGACGAAGCCGTTGAAGAATTCTACACCTGTCTGCTCTGTCAATCCTTTGCTCCCAATCACGTCTGCGTTGTCACTCCCGAACGGGTTGGCCTTTGCGGTGCGGTCACCTGGCTCGATGCCCGGGCTTCCCACCAGATCGATGCCAACGGGCCCAACCAGCCCATCATCAAGGGTCCGGCAACGGACGAGGTCAAAGGCCTTTGGGATAGCGTCAACCAGGTAGTTGAGACCGCCTCCCACGGCAGCTTGAGCGAGGTGTCCTTGTATACCCTAATGGAAAATCCAATGACCTCCTGCGGCTGCTTCGAGGCGATCATGGCCATTGTGCCTGAATGCAACGGCATCATGATCACCACCAGGGAGCACCAGGGGGAGACCCCCTGCGGCATGACCTTCTCCACCTTGGCCGGCATGGTTGGCGGCGGCGTGCAGACCCCGGGCTTCATGGGGATCGGCCGGTCTTACATCCTCAGTCGGAAATTCATCAAGGCCGATGGAGGCATCGCCCGGATCATTTGGATGCCCAAGGAGCTGAAGGACTTCCTCCGAGCAGACTTCGTGCAAAGGTCCATTGAGGAAGGCCTCGGTGAGGACTTTATCGACCGGATCGCCGATGAGACGGTGGGCACCACCGCCGAGGAAATCATGCCTTTCCTTGAGGAAAAGGGCCATCCGGCCTTGACGATGGACCCATTGTTCTAGAGAAGGGAGCGAAAAGAAATGGGCTTGAGCGGTCTGGAAATCTACAAACTGTTGCCTAAGAAGAACTGTAAGGAGTGCGGTCCGCCCACCTGCTTGGCCTTCGCCATGCAGCTGGCCTCAGGCAAGGCATCTCTCGATGCTTGCCCTTACGTGAGCGATGAGGCCAGGGCGGCCCTCGATGCGGCCTCAGCGCCTCCCATCAAGCTGATCAAGGTGGGACGGGAGCCGAAGGTCCTGGAAATCGGCAACGAAACCGAGTTGTTCCGCCACGAGAAGACCTTCTATCACCCAACTGGGGTTGCCATCCGGGTGGCGGACGACCTTTCCGAAGAAGAACTAGCAGGCAGGCTGGAGGCAATAAAGGATCTGGCCTTCGAGCGGGTGGGGCAGCGCTACGAAGTGGACTTGGTCGCCCTGGAGTGCCGCTCCCAGGATGCGGCTCGGTTTGCGGCCGCAGCCAAAGCCGCCGCTGACCGCTCCTTGAGTCTCATCCTGATCAGCAAGGATCCGGCCGTTATGGCCGCCGCATTGGCGGTCGTCGGTCAAGACAGGCCCCTCATCTGCGGCGCCGACGGGAGCAACTACGAGGAAATGGCAAGGCTGGCCCAAGAACACGGGTGTCCCTTGGTGGTCCAGGGCGATGACCTGGACGGCGTCGCCGAGCTGGCCAAGCAGGTCGAGAGCCTTGGCTGCAAGGATCTAGTCATCGATGGGACGGCGGCCAATACTTCCAAGACCGTCGCCAACCTGGTCCAGTTCCGCAAGCTGGCCCTCAAGAAGCGTTTTCGGCCCTTTGGCTATCCAGCCCTGGCCTTTGCCACCGAAGAGGACCCGATGGCCCAAATTCTCCAAGGGGTTTCCTTCATCGCCAAGTATGCGGCCATCCTCGTGGTGGACGCCTATCGCAAGGAAGAGGTCCTGCCTCTGCTTACCTGGCGGGCCAACTTGTACAGCGACCCGCAAAAGCCGATTCAGGTTGAGTCCAAGGTCCATGAAGTCGGGGATGTGAATGCCGACTCGCCCGTCTATCTGACGACCAATTTCTCCCTCACCTACTATAGCGTGGAGAGTGAAGTTGAGGCGAGCAAGGTCCCTGGCTACATCCTGCCGGTGAATACCGATGGGACCTCAGTCCTGACAGCTTGGGCGGCGGGCAAGTACGAACCAGAGGACATCGCCAAGTTCATTAAGGAATGCGGGATCGAGGAGAAGGTGAATCATCGCAACATTATCATTCCAGGCCAGGTAGCGGTCATCAGCGGCCGCTTGCAGGAGGCCTCAGGCTGGAATGTCCTCGTTGGACCGCGGGAGGCGGCAGGCATCCCGGCCTTTGTCAAGGCCCATTTCTAGCAAAAAGTGGGGTTGACGATGGAGCTTTGTACTGTAACTATCATGCCCGATGGAGCACGGGCGCAAGTTCCCAGGGAGACATCCCTGTTTGACGCTTGCGCCCAGGCGGGCGTGGAAATTAAGGGAGCTTGCGGCGGCGGTGGGGTTTGTAATCAGTGTCTGGTCAAGGTCTCACCCCGCCGGGCGCTCAGGATCGAAGGCGCCGGAAGCCTCCGCCCGGAGCAGATCGAAGCGGGCTACGTCCTTGCCTGCAAGTGCCGGGTCATCGATGATGTGGTGGTGGAAGTTCCCTCTGCCAGCCGCGTCTTGGCCCACCGGGTCCTAATGGAGGATGAAGGCAACCTGAAGGCCTATCCCTTTGCGCCTATTCTGTCCGTCGGGGAGTGTCAGTTGACCCCTCCCAGCCTGCTGGATAATGCCAGCGACTGGGATCGGGTTAAGGCCCAGCTTGAGGGCGACGAGCCGAAGGCTTCCCTGGGGGTGATCCGGAACCTGCCAGGCGCCTTGCGGGAGGGAAACTGGCAGGTGAGCCTTTCGATGATTGACTGGGGAGATGGCCCCAAGGTCGTCCGGGTGGAGCCGGGCTCCACTAGGACCTTTGGCCTGGCCGTTGATGTCGGCACCACCACCATCGCCCTCTCTCTGGTCGAGGTGGAGACGGGAAAAATCCTGGCTACCCGGGGGAGTTACAACCGGCAGGGACGCTATGGGGATGATGTGATCAGCCGTATCATCCACTGCTCCCAGCCCGGGGGGCTGGAGGACCTGCAAAGAGCCGTCGTCGGAACCATCAACGCCTTGATCGATGAAGTGGTGGATGCAGCCGAAATCTCCCGGGAGTGGATCGATGGGGTGGTTGTCTCGGCCAATACGACCATGAGCCACCTGTTCGCGGGGATCGATCCTAGTTACATCCGTCTAGAACCTTACATTCCAGCCTTCACGGAGCTTGGTCCTTTCGAGGCCAAGGAGCTGGGACTCAAGGTCAACCCCCAGGCGGAGGTCTATCTCCTGCCCTCGGTCGCCAGCTATGTTGGCGGCGATGTGGTGGCCGGGGTGCTCGTCTCCCGCCTCCATCAAGGAGATGAACTGAGCCTGTTCGTTGATATTGGCACCAACGGCGAGATGGTCTTAGGCAGCCGCGACTTCCTCGTCGCCTGCGCCTGTTCAGCAGGGCCGGCCTTTGAAGGCAGCGGCATCACCTGCGGCATGCGGGCGATGGAGGGGGCTATCGAGAAAGTGGCCATCATCGATGGCGAGCCTCAGGTGCAAACTATAGGAGGCAAGCCGCCGGTTGGGATCTGCGGTTCGGGGCTCATCGACTGCTTGGCCAAACTACAAGACGGAGGGATCATCGATCGCACCGGTCATTTCGTCGGCGACTGGGAGCGGCTGCGGCCCTCCGCGGAAGGTCGGGAGTTCGTCCTGGTGCGGGCAGGTGAAGGGGGCTGCCAGGGGGACATTGTCATCACTGAGGGCGACATCAAGAATTTAATCAGGGCCAAGGGAGCCGTCTACGCGGGCATGCGCACCCTTCTCAAGGCCCTAGAACTCGATGTTGACGCCATCGATCGGGTGATTATCGCCGGGGGATTTGGCCAGTATCTAAACGTGGAAGACGCCATCAAGATAGGCTTGCTTCCCGACATCCCCCGGAGCAAGTATGAATTCCTGGGGAACACATCCTTGAAAGGAGCCCGGGCGGCCTTGCTCTCCCGGGAGGCGTTGGCGGAAGCCAGCCGAGTGGCTGCCTCCTTGACCTACATGGAGCTTTCAGCGGGGAATACCTTCATGGATGAGTTTATCTCGGCTTGTTTCCTGCCCCATACGGACTTGAGTCTGTTTCCATCTGTAATCGGAAAGGAAGTGTTGGCCCGTTGAAAAATTTGCGACTAGCGGTAGCGGGAAAGGGGGGCACGGGCAAGACAACCTTTGCCACCTTCATCGTTCGTTACTTGCTTGCTAAGGGCAAGACCCCTGTCTTGGCCGTGGATGCCGACCCGAATTCCAACCTGAGTGAAGCCTTGGGGATGCCCGTCCAGCAGACGATTTCCCAAGTGATGGAAATGACCAAGGAAGGCGACCTGCCGGCAGGGATGAGCAAGGCGGATTTCATCCGGTATCGGGTGGCTGCATCCTTAGTTGAAGGACGGGATGTTGACCTATTGGTGATGGGCAACCCCGAAGGACCGGGCTGCTATTGCTTCCCCAATGATGTTCTAAAGGGCGTTCTGGGACAGGTGGTGGCCAATTATCCCGCCGTGGTCATGGACAACGAGGCGGGTCTTGAGCACCTATCCCGCCGCATAGCCCAAGATATCGATGTGTTTTTCATCATGAGCGATGCGACGGCCAGGGGGATCCGCTCTGCAGGGCGGGCCAAGCACATCATCGACAGCCTGGCGACCAAAGTAGGGCGGACCTATCTAATTGTGACCAGGGTGCCTAATGAAGGGGCTCTGAGAGCCTTGGAACCGGAGATTGAGAAGACTGGCCTGGAGCTTATCGGTTGGATTCCCCAGGATGAGGTAATAGTCGAGTATGATGTGATGGGTAAACCCCTCCTTGAGGTTCCCGCTGACAGTGCGGCGTGGACGGCGGCCCTGGAAATCCTAGAGAAATCCAACATTTGAGGAGAGATGGCAATGGCGGTAGAGATACTGAAGGATCGCTACGGAAGCAAAGTGGGGACACTGACCATCGGCAACGGCCCAGCCGAGGGAGGGACGCGAACTAGCGTCATCACCGTTGGCGGTGAGGGCACCCTGCCCGCCTATCATTTTGAAGGAGAGCTGCCCCACCGGCCGGTGATCGCCATGGAAATCACCGATGTGGCGCCCGATTGGAACCCGACTCTGCTGGAGGCTTTGGGGGATGTGGGTTCGACGACGGCTTGGGCGAAAAGGTGCGTCGAAGAGTTTGGCGCTGATATGCTGTACCTCAGCCTCATCGGGGCCAATCCCGAAGGAGCCAATCGCCCCGTCAGCAGCTGCGTTGCCACGGTGAAGGAAGTGTTGGCGGAAGTTGGCGTGCCTTTGGCCATCGTTGGCTGCGGCGATGAGGAAAAGGATAATGAATTGATGCAGGCCGTTGCGGAGGCCACTGCGGGCGAGAACTTGCTCCTTGGGGTTGCAGAGCAGGAAAACTACAAGACCCTGACTGCCGCGTGCATCGTCCACGGCCATTCCATTATTGCCAAGTCGCCCATCGACATCAACATGTGCAAACAGCTAAACATCATGATTACGGAAATGAACCTGCCTCCCGAGCGCATTTGCATCGACCCGACCACCGCGGCTTTAGGTTATGGATTGGAATACAGCTATTCCATCATCGAACGGGCCCGCCTGGGCGCCCTCCAGGGGGATAAGATGCTGGCGATGCCCATGATCGCGACGGTAGGTCATGAGGCCTGGCGGAGCAAGGAGGCCAACGTCTCACCGGCGGAGTTCCCCGGATGGGGTCTGCAGGAAACGCGCGGCGTTCTTTGGGAAGCCGTTACCGCGGCAGCCTTGCTGCAGGCTGGGGCCCACATCCTGGTGGTGAGGCACCCGCAGTCGGCGGAGCTGCTTAGAAATCACATTGACCAGTTGATGGTCGCCAACGCGTATTAAGGAGGCGGGGAAAATGATTAAGATTGGTGAACGCATCAATGGCATGTTCCAAGACATAGGCGCGGCTATTCAAGCGCGGGACGCTAAGGTCGTTCAAGAATGGGCCGTTAAACAGGCCGAGGCCGGCGCCGATTATTTGGACGTGAACACAGGGCCGGCGGCTGCCGATCGGGTCAAAGCCATGGAGTGGCTAGTTGAAGTGATCCAGGATGTGACCGATGTTCCCCTATGCCTTGATTGTACCAACTATGATGCCATTGAAGCTGGGCTGAAGCTTTGCAAGAAGCCCGCCATCATCAACTCCACACCGGCGGAAATGTCCAAGATGGAGCGGGTGTTTGGCATGGCCAAGGATTATGGGGCAATGGTCATCGGCCTGGCCATGAATGAAGAGGGCATCCCCAAGGATGCCGACAGCCGGACGGCTCTAGCCATGGAGCTGGTCGCCTATGCTGATTCGGTAGGATTCCCGATGGAAGACCTGTTGATCGACCCCCTTATCCTGCCGGTCAATGTGGCTCAAGATCATGGCCCTGAGGTGTTGGAGACTATCCGGCAAGTGAAATTGCTCTCCAGCCCGCCACCGAAGACCAATTTGGGACTGAGCAATGTCTCGCAAAAAGCAAAGCACCGCTCTTTGATCGATCGCACTTATCTGGTCATGGCCCTCGCCTACGGCCTTGATGCCGCTATCATCAACGTCATGGACAAGGACTTGATGGATGCCCTCGCTACCGCCAGGATCCTGCTAAATCA
>JAAYLE010000041.1 GCA_012522085.1 Bacillota bacterium
ACAGAATGTGGCTGTTGTGCTGTTGGTCTGTGATATTGTCAGGGTGTAACTGGTGAGACGCACCTTGACTAAGAACAAGACTATCAACTAGTGGTTTGCTCTTCGTCCATGAACTCTTGCAAACCCAAGATGAGGGTGACCTCCCCTGTGCCTAATCCCAATTCTTGAGCGATGGCTACAGGTTCAAGACCCTGGGCGGCAAGACGATGGACGGCCAATGCCTTCTCGCTGGCCATAATTCGCGGCTTGTCAGCATCTAGCGACGCTGCCTGCTGCACTAGGAGGCGTGCTTGCTCAAGAACAGATTCCAGCTCAGCTGCCTTGCCGTTGAGACGTCCTTCAAGCTCCCGGTATTTGGCTTCCAGTTCTTCAAGCATTTCATGTAGGGTTAGCTCTAATGCTCCGTATTGGCCTTGCGGTTCTGGACGCTGGCGCCAAAGGAGAACAAGGAGACAAAGGATTGCTCCCAAAAGCAACCCGATATAAAACATCTTGTCACCACCCTCAAACCCGGATGTCGATGCGGCTTCCCTTCCCCGGTTCACTAGTCTCGAGAGCTGCGGCTTCTTTCTTGGGGCGAGCAGATCCCTGTCTTGTTCTTCGTCCCCGTCCCCGTCTGTCGGGATCGACGTTTCCCGCCATTCCCCGGGGGACCTCATTTACTTGGGTTTGCCGCTTGGCCGTCTCTCGGAGTTCCTGGGCCTGCTGCTGGAGTTGGGCTTGCAGCTGGTGTTGATCCTGGATGCGTTGAATGCGGCCCGTTTCATCCACTCGGCTCACTAAGACCTGTAGGTCGGGGGGCTTAATATTCAACGTTGATTCCCCCTCTTTAATCCACCATCGCAGCCCGATGGGGGTTAAGCCGACTGCGCAGGTGGATGATGGCTTGCCCGTGGATCTGACAAACGCGGGATTCCGACACGCCAAGGACTGCGCCAATTTCTTTGAGGGTCAAGCCTTCGTAATAGTACAAAGTAACGACCAGCCGCTCCCTCTCCCCTAGCTGGTCGATGGCTTCCGCTAACAGCAGCTTCTTTTCCTTGATCTCAATCTCGGTGATGGGGTCGACGCTTTTTGTGTCCTCGATGGTGTCCATGACCCTTAAGGAATCCTCGCCTCCTCCTTCATTGAACCACAAATCATCAAGGGAGGTGAGGGTAGTAGCGCTCACTTCCTGCAAGGCATCATGGAACTGCTGCATCGTCATATTCAGCGATGCGCTCAGTTCTTCATCGGTCGGGGTGCGGTTAAGCTCCTTTTCTAATTTGGTGTAAGCCTCTTCGAGCCGCTTGGCCTTCGTTCGCACCGACCGGGGCACCCAATCAAAATTCCGCAGTCCATCGATAATGGCTCCTCTGATGCGCACGATGGCATAGGTTTCAAACTTAACACCGCGGTCCGGATCAAACCGTTCAATTGAATCGATGAGACCGAAGATGCCGTAACTGACTAGATCGTCCAGCTCCACCGTCGGGGGCAGACTGATCGCGACCCGCCCCGCCACGTACTTGACTAACGGCGCGTACTCAACGATCAGCTGCTGCATGCTGGCCGCGTCACTCTCCGTTTTATATTTCCTCCATAAGGTGTTGATGTAATCCTGGCTCAACGGAGGTCCTCCCTGTTACAACAATCCCTTACGGCGCAAGCTCCTCTGCCTGGCGAAGACGAACTTGATGATGTTGTCTCTTTCCCGCTCATCAAGATCGATGAATTCCACGGCCGTAGGAATCAGCCCTCCTTGTTCAGGCAAGTCGCGAACAACTTGGGCCGCAACTTCCATCAGCTCATCTGGCGGCAGGGTGAACTGCAGCGTAATTAGTCGGCCCGGTGTTAGTCTGGTGGGCAGAAGAATGAGCATGCCGCCGCCGCTGATGTCCTGGGTGAGCCCGGAATGAACTAAGTCATCACAAACCACACGGACATCCAAAGTGCAGGGGACCCGAACGTATCTTCTGTCCTGAGTCCTTATCCACCGGTCGGGACGACTAACAGCAAGCAGCGGAATACGACCTCGGGTCGCGCCCTTGACTTGGGCTGTGGCTGTCCATCGGCATCCTCGCATAGGTTCCTTGGATAGATAACTGATGCCTACCTCTGTGCCAGGCTCTATCTGTACAGGCAATTGTCGCTCTGTGGGCGCAGCTAGGTAGATTGTGTCGTTGGTCAAACCTTCGACGCGAGTATTGTAGCGTTTTTGATCTACTTCGATGGCCATTGACTGACCGACGCTCAAATTGCCCTGCAATGTTTTCCCTCCTACCTGGAAAAAAGCTGAACCATCCGAGCAAAAAGCTCCCTGATCCCACCGCCTATGGGACGAGGCCGCTCACAAATGGCTGCTGCCATTTGGGCAATCGCTTTGGCCGCCGGACTATAGGGATAGGCCTGCAGGATAGGTTTTTGCTGCTGAACCGATCTTGCCACCGCATCATCGAAAGGCAGATAGCCCAAGTAGTCCAGCTGGGTATGGAGAAACTTCTCAACCACCAAGTTCAGCCTTCGGCAAACACCCTCAGCTTCCCTTTGATTGCGGACCATGTTGACCACCAAAGAGACTTTGCAATTCGGATTGCTCTGATTGAGCACCTTAATTAGACCGTATGTATCGGTGATGGATGTAGGCTCATTGGTGGTGATGACAATAACCTCCTGAACGGAGAGCAGAAAACTGAGGACATTGCGGGAAATACCAGCGCCTGTGTCGATCAAGAGAACATCCAGCTGGTCATCGAGCTCGCCTAGGGCTTTAGTGAGGCGCTGCAACCGCCATTGGCTCATGTTAGCCAGTTCATACATTCCCGAACACCCGGCCAGGACCTTCATTGATTCAGGTCCTTCCACGATGATGTCCTTCATGCGCTTTTGCCCGTAGATAACATGACTCAAGTTGAATTGGGGCACGATCCCAAGGACAATATCCACATTACCCATGCCCAAATCGGCATCGAGGACCCCGGTTCGCACGCCCATCCTGGCTAGGGCCAAACCGACATTGACCGTCAGATTTGTCTTTCCTACCCCTCCCTTGCCGCTGGTCACGGCGATAACCCGGGCCGGGGACGACTGGGGTGGTACTCTTGTCTGGGCGCTGAGTTGTCTGAGGGTTTCTGCCTGATCGTACATGCCTATCCCCCCAAGATAAGATCGGCGATCTTGTTCGGATCGGCTACCTCGATGTCTTCGGGGACGCTTTGCCCAGTGGTGACATATGCCAGCGGCTTGCCCAGGTACCGACAGGCATTCAGGATCATTCCGTAGCTGCTTGTCTCATCAAGTTTAGTGATGATCAAGCGGTTAAGAGGCAGAACTGTCGCAAAGCCATCGATGATTTCCATCGCATCCCTCGTTTTTGTAGTTGCACTCAGGACTAGATGAACCTCATCGGGATGAGCTTGATCGAGGAAGGCTTTCAGCTCCGCCAGGTGCATCTTGTTGTGCTGGCTCCGCCCTGCCGTATCGATCAGGATCAGATCACGGTCCTTATGTCTTTCTAGAGCTTCTGTCAGAGCCCTGGGCGTGAACACAACCTCGAGGGGCACACCGATAATCTCAGCATATGTCTTGAGCTGCTGGGCAGCGGCAATTCGATAAGTATCCATTGTTAGCAGGCTTACCCGTCGCTTGGCGAGTAAAGCGTAGTTGGCAGCGATTTTGGCGATCGTGGTGGTCTTCCCCACCCCAGTGGGACCGACTAGGGCCACAATCCGCGTCCCTGCGGATAGGTCCCAGGGGGACACCACCTGGATTTCTTCGGCGACGATTCCCTTCAGGGCGGCGATGGCCTCCTCCGGCGGTGAGCCGGGGGGAAGGATCTGGGTCATCTTGTCCAAGAGATACTGGGCGTTTTTCGGATCGACTTCCCCGGCTATCAGCTCCTCGTACAAGGATTGCCAGGGTCCCGTGCCCTTGTTTTGTGATGCCAACAGCCCTTTAACCTCCTGCAACTCCTGCTGCAACAACTGCAACTCGGAGGAGTTTACAGGGGCAGGGGGCGGCTTCGGTTGTGGCGCAACATCCACAGCAGCGATGATCTCCACCCTAGGTCGGCCAAATAGGCCAAAGGGCCCACCTCGGGAACGCTTCGTATGCAGTATGACGGCTTCATCGCCGAAGGTTGCTTTCAGCTGGGCCACAGCTTCCTTCATGGACTTGCCCACAAAACGCTTAACCCTCATGGGAAACACTCACCATCCCGAAGGATTGTACCTCAAATTCATGGGCTATCTCGTTATAGGACAAGATCGTCAAGCGCGGCAATACCCGTTCGGTCAACTTACGCAAGGGAAGGCGCAGTCGAGTCGAGCAAAGGCAGACTGCCTGCACCCCTTGGGCAGCTGCTTTCTCCAGCAGCGACGCCAGCTGTTCGATTAAGGCTTGGGCGCGGTGGGGCTCCACGATCAGATGGGCCGAACCTTCCCCTTCCAGTCGTTCGAGCAGCTCCTCCTCCAATCGCGGCTCAAGGGTGATAACCGGGATGACTCCATCCACGGCGTATTGACTTGAGATTTGGCGGGCAAGACCCTGGCGCACTTGTTCCGTCAACACTTCTGGGTCGCGGGTATGGCGGGCGTTGTCCGCCAATGTCTCCAGGATGGTAACCAGATTGCGGATAGACACCCCTTCCCGCAGGAGATTCTGCAAGACCTTCTGGATTTCTCCTAGGGTTAGGAGGTCGGGCACCAGTTCTTCAACTACTGCTGAGTACTGATCCCTCATCGCGTCAAGGAGGGTCTTTACTTCTTGGCGTCCCAAAAGTTCATGGGCGTGGGATTTGATGATTTCCGTTAAATGGGTGGCCAGCACCGACGGTGCGTCGACAACTGTATACCCAGCCCACTCGGCCTGTTCTCGCTTATCCTCGGTGATCCAAAGGGCTGGCAGGCCGAACGCCGGTTCAGTGGTGGCAATGCCAGGGATTTCCTCGGAGACAGGTCCGGCTTTCATAGCCAGGTAATACCGGCACATCAGCTCCCCGCGCCCCATCTCGACCCCTTTAATCTTGATGCAGTAGGTATTTGGCGACAGCTGCATGTTGTCCCTGATGCGTATGGCGGGGATGACGATCCCAAGTTCTAAGGCGCATTGCCTGCGGATCATGGTCACCCGTTCAAGGAGGTCCCCTCCCTGTTCTACATCCACCAGCGGAATCAGCCCGTAGCCGATCTCGATCTCCATCATGTCCATCTGCAACAGGGGCAAGACGCTAGTCGGCTTCTTGCCTTCTTCGACTTGCGCAGCCCGTTCGGCTTCGTAGCTCTTTTCCTCCTGGATCCGCTGGGCCCGATCGATGCCGTAAGCCATGGCTCCCATTCCCCCAGCCAGCAGCAAGAAAGGAAGGGTCGGCAGGCCTGGCACTAAGGCGAACAGCAGCAACACTCCGGCTGAGCTGGCCAGGACCCTTGGTTGCCGCAAGAGTTGTACGGTCAAATCTTCGCCCATATTCGCCTCTGAAGCTGCGCGGGTGATGATGATCCCTGTGGCCGTTGAAATGAGCAGGGCGGGGATCTGGCTGACTAGTCCATCACCCACTGTCAGGAGAGAGTATCGCTGCAGTGCCGCCTGCAGGGCCATGTTCTTCTGGAGGACGCCGATGATCAAGCCGCCAAGGATGTTGATCAAGGTGATGATGATGCCGGCGATGGCATCTCCCTTGACAAACTTGCTGGCTCCGTCCATAGCCCCGTAAAAGTCCGCTTCGCGCTCGATGTCCCGGCGCCGTTGGCGGGCATCGGCATCGGTGATGAGGCCGGCATTCAGATCGGCATCAATACTCATTTGTTTGCCGGGCATGGCATCCAGAGTGAACCGAGCGGCCACCTCCGCCACCCGTTCAGCTCCCTTGGTGATGACCACGAATTGCACGATGACGAGGATGAAGAAGATCACGAAACCAACGACGTAGTTGCCGCCGACCACGAAGTTGCCAAAAGCGTCGATGACTTTCCCTGCGTGGCCATGGAGCAAGATCAGCCTGGTCGATGATACGTTCAAAGCCAGCCGGAACAAGGTCGCAATCAACAGCAGCGAGGGGAAAATCGAAAACTCCAAAGGTTCGTTGATGTTCATGGTCAGCAACAGGACTAACAAGGCTCCGCAGATGTTGGTGGCCAGCAGAATGTCCAACACAACGGGCGGCAAAGGTATGACCATCATCACGATGACCAGCACCACTGCCGCTACGACCAAGATATCAGTATGATGAAACCAGCGCCTCCAAGGCTGTGCTGCCACCTTTGCGTTCCCCCTTTTGGGATCCAAGATTCGCCACTTGGGGGTTGGTCTCCTCTATTCCGGGCGTTTCCGACGCAAACGAAAGACCAGGGCCAAGACCTCCGCGACCGCCTGATACAAAGTCGGCGGGATTTCCTCGCCCACCTCCACCGCAGCATAGAGCCCCTGGGCCAGGGGCGCATTCTCCACGATGTGGATGTCGTGCTCCTTGGCGATGGCTTTGATCCGCTCCGCCAGGGGACCTGCTCCCTTGGCGACTACTTGAGGAGCGTTCATCTTGTCGGGAACATACTGCAAGGCCACGGCAAGGTGGACAGGGTTGGTGATCACCACATCCGCCTCCGGAATCCTCTGCATCATCCTTCGGCTGGCCATTTGCCTTTGCATCTGCCGGATCTTGGACCTAATGGCCGGATCTCCTTCCATCTCTTTGTATTCATCGCGGACTTCTTGGACGCTCATCATGATGCTCTGCTCAAATTGCCAGCGCTGATACAAATAGTCGAGCACCGCCAGGCAAAGGAGCAACAGTCCTATCCGCAGGACCATGGTTCGGGCCAAATCGCCGAGGAGCTGGGCGCTTTGCAGAGGGGACAGGGAGATGAGTTCGGGGAATTTTAACCACGACTTGCGGAGAAGATCAAAGGCGGCAAAACCGATCAGTGTCACCTTCAGGAGGGCCTTAGCACATTCAACAATAGACTGCCTGGAAAAGATCCGCCGCAAGCCTTCAGCGGGATTAATCCTCTCCAACTTGGGCATCAAGGGCTCGCCGCTGAAAACTAGTCCTACCTGGACCATCTGGGTTAAGGCCCCCGTCAGCATGACGATGAGGATAATGGGACTGGCGGTTTTCAAGTAGGCACTCAACGTAACGGGGACGATCTCTCGCAGATGGGCTGGCGTCAAATCCACGGCAAAGAAAGGTTCGCTGAGCGCGTATTCGATCAGTCGACCAATTTGCCCTAGGGCCTGTCCGCTGAAGGTGGTCATGGCCAGGACGCTCGCCAACAAGATGAGGGCGCTAGTCAACTCCCTGCTGACCGCAACTTGACCCCGCTGACGCACCCTCTGACGATGACGGGGAGTAGCCGGTTCGGTCTTTTCACCGGCAAAAAGCTGCAGATCCATAAACTCCGTCAAGTCCCTCATCCTTTCAGGGAACTGATGAATTCCCACAAGTAGGAGAGCATATCGCCGCTCTCACTGAACAGTTGGGCAATGACCCGGATGTAGCTGGGCACCACGAAAACTAGCAAGAACAAACCTACCCCGATCTTGATGGGAAACCCGACGAGAAAAACGTTCATTTGGGGGACTGACCGGGCAATGATGCCGAGGGCAATGTCCGTCAGGAAAATGGCGCCCATGATCGGCAAGGCGATCTTCACTCCGAGAACAAACATCCATGCGAAACCCTCAATCAGCACCATCACCACGCCCGGTCCCCAGTTGATCTGGCCAATGGGAAGGAGTTCGAAGCTTCGCATCAGGGCCATCAGCACCATGTGGTGGCCGTTGACGCCTAGGAAAACCAAGACAGCGATGATGTTGTAGAAGCGGGCCATGATGGGCACTTGCAGTCCCAGCTGGGGGTCGAGGATGTTGACCATCCCAAAACCCATCGGCACATCCATCAGCTGGCCGGCCAAGTAGATGGCTTGTAGGCTCAAACTGGCCGCGAAGCCTAGGGCAAGTCCCAGGGCGAGTTCCCCGAGGGCTTGGAGGATGTAAGACAGCGACAAGAACTCTGCGGGGCTGAGGGGCCTGGCATAAGGAAAAAGGATCACTGCCAGGAGGCTGGCAAAGGCCACTTTTAGCAACGTGGGGATGTTGCGGTAACTAAACAAAGGAGCGGTGACGACCAGTCCGCTCAAACGGGTGAAGACCAGGAAAAGCCCCGGCGCCTGCTGTGCAAATCCTTCCCACAAGGTTTTCGCGGCCTAGGACCGCTCCCCTCCTTGATCAACCAATGTACAAATGCATATTCGCCAGCAGCCCGCCGGCAAATTCCAGCAGCGTTTGGACCATCCAGGGCCCGAAGAGGATGGTGGCCCCCAGGACGGCAAATAGCTTTGGCACGAAGGTGAGGGTCTGCTCTTGGACCTGGGTAGTGGCCTGGAAAATGCTGACCAAAAGGCCCGTGATCAAGGCCAGTCCCAAGATTGGCCCCGCCACCAACAGAACTGTCCATAGGGCTCGTCGCCCCAGCTCAATGACTGTAATGTCGGTCAAGGCTTATACCCTCCTATTGGAAGCTAAGGAGCAAAGAACGAGTGATCAGGTGCCATCCGTCGACGAGCACGAACAACAAAATCTTAAAGGGCAACGAAATCATTACTGGAGGCAGCATGAGCATGCCCATAGACATCAGTACGCTGGCCACGATCATATCGATCACGATGAAGGGAATGAAAATGATGAAACCTAATTGAAAGGCCGTCTTGAGCTCGCTGATGACGAACGCTGGAATTAGCTGGTAAGTGGGCACAGCATCGATAGTCTGCGGCGGGCCCGCATTAGCATACTGGACGAAAAGCTCCAAATCCTTTTCCCTGGTGTACCGGAGCATGAATGTGCGCATCTGGGCGTCCACCCTGCTCAGGGCCTCATCTTGGGTGACCTCCCCGGCCAGGTAAGGTTGAATGGCTTCACTGTTGATAACCTGCCAAGTTGGCGCCATGATGAAAAAGGTCAAGAACAGGGCGAGTCCCACCAGCACTTGGTTGGGAGGCATCTGTTGGGTGGCCAGGGCGTTGCGAACAAAGGACAGCACGATGATGACCCTGGTGAAGGAAGTCATCAAGACGAGGATCGCTGGCGCTAAGACGAGTACAGTCAGCAAGAAAAGGATCTGTAGGCTTTGAGCTACCTCCGTCGGTGTCTCGGCGGCACCGACGCCGATCTCGACGCGGGGAAAGGGAAATGGCTGGGCTAGGGCGCAGCCGGGCAGTAGGATGGAAAGTGCGAGGAATAATGCTAGTAGTCCCAACAAGCCCTTGTTCAATCGTCCTTCGCCTCCCTGCTGTCCTTGAGCTGGCTCAGAGCCTGACGCAATTTCGTCGCGAACCCCGGCGTTTCCTCTACAGGTAGTGCCGGGAGGTCCCCTTGGTCCATTTCATGCAGCACATTAATCGCTCCGTCGGTAACCCCAAGTAAGAGAAGCCGTTCTCCCACTTCCAGGAGGACCAGTTTCTGCCGCGGTCCTAAAGAGTAGACTTCGGCAACAGACAAGCGCCTCCTACCATCTACGGACCGGAGGCCTTTGTGGGCGTAAAACCGGGTGGCCAAATAGATGAAGGGGATGATCAACAGAAGGGTCAGAAAAACCTTCGCGGCTTCCCAAAGCAAGTTTACCTGATCCGGGCTGGTCAAGGGCATCGCCTCCGATCGGAGCAAAATTGAGCCGGGGAATCCCCTGGATCATCTGGCCAGTTCTGTCTCAGATCCGATGGATATCTGCTCCAGTCTCTCTTCAGGTTCGATGATATCGGTCAGCTTCACTGCCAGATGTTCATCGATGACGATGACCTCTCCTCGAGCAAATGCCTTGTGGTTAATGTAGACTTCGACCTGCTCTCCCGCCGTCTTATCCAAGGTGATGTAATCATTGATGCCTAGTTGAAGGACTTCCTCAACCTTCATTTGGGTCTGTCCCAGCTCGACATACAGATTCAGTTCCACATCGGCCAGGAGGTGTATGTCTTGGCCAATTTCTTCCTCCGGATCCGGACGCAAAGGTGGAAACTGGGCAGGATAGACGTTCCTCGCGTCCCTTCGCTGGCCGCTCTTTGGCGCAGGGGGCGGAGCGTGGTGCAAAGCACTTATCAACTGTTCAGCAACACTTACAGGAAGCAACAGATGACCTTCGAGACTGGTGGCGTTCTCGATGAAAAAGCCGAACCGATAGGCGATGAATTCCTCGCCGTTGCGCAGGGGCAGCAGGCTCCTTAGCTCATCGGGACGGACGTTCCTGACAACGCCCAAGCGGGTTTCGAGGGAATTATCCAATAGGGAGTTAAGGGCATTAGCAAATTGTTCCACAATCGTGTACAGCAAGGCTTCGCCGGTGGCGGCGCCCCCGGGAACAATAGCTGCCGCCGACTCCAGGCTGTCAAGGGTGAATAAAGACAAGGTGTTTCCATTGAGAGGCTCCCCATATTCAGCGGCAAGGGCTAAATAGTCTTCGTCGGATAAAGTAGAGCGGAAGTCCTCCCAGTTACACTCCCACCCTTGGGGAGGATGGAGGCTGATGGTCGGCGTGAGATGCTGCTGAAGAGTCTGGGCAGTGCTTTGGACGCAGACTTGGACCAGTTCCGTCAAGGTATCCATGTCCAGGTCCGGCATCGATGACCCATCTTGAAGAC
Organism: Bacillota bacterium; assembly: GCA_012522085.1. Taxonomy (GTDB): domain Bacteria; phylum Bacillota; class Limnochordia; order JAAZLZ01; family JAAZLZ01; genus JAAZLZ01. The sequence goes on from JAAYLE010000041.1 coordinate 10,602, forward strand.
TATTGCCCAACAAGGCGTCAATTTCTGCTTGGGAAAGAATATTCCTATTCACAGGCTTGATCTCCTTCGTGCAGTATGTCGGTGATCTGAATTCCGATGCGGCGACCGGAGATCCCAGGTCTGGCCCGCAACCAGCGTCGGTGGCCGATGTACACTGTCAAGGGATCCCTCGTTGAACCCAACAGGACTACATCGCCACATTTCAACTCCAGGAATTCTTTCAAGGTAAGCTCTCCCTCTCCTAAGCAAGCCGTCAGCGTCAAAGAATGCTCCTCAAGACGCGGTGATGACGGCCTGGGTCCCACCAAGGACGGAGGAAGATAAAGATGTATCATTCCGGCCACACTGCCTATCCGCAAGCGAATGCCAATGAGCATGGCATCCTCCGCCAGGCAAAACTCCGGGCATGTTGCCCAATCTATCTGGGTGGGCAGGTCGAGCCCCTCGAGCCCTCCTTTGACCGCTCCCCGGAGGACTCCTTGTTCAAGGAGGGTGAGCTCCCTTTTTCCCAAGTTGCGCTCATCCGTCCCCAGCAGTCGCTGTAGGATCAGATGGGCTAGGTGCCTTTCCATGTGTATGTACCCGCAAGAATCTCCTTCCCGGAAGGCAAATAAATAACCATCTGGGAATGCCTCTACCCCCAGCCCAGACCGAATCTCCCTCAGCCAGGCCTGGACGCTGATGCCAAGGAGCCGTTCTAGACGTCTTGCCAGCTTGTGTGACCCTTCACGATAAAACTGATACACCACCTGGCTTCCCTTGGGCCGGTGACGAAAACTGAACTTGATGGGTTGGCTTTCCTGGCAAGACCCTTGCATCAGGCTTCACCTCATTGAATCACCAGATCGATGAAGTAGACCTCGGTTATTTCACCTTCCCGGAGCAGCTGGTTAATCTCGTCTTTGATTTCCTCCCGCAATCGATCGGCTCCCTGGGGATCCATCATCTCTTCAACTGTTTTCGAGCGGAGGAGATTAATGATCTTGTCCTTCACCTGCGGCGTTCGCTGTTCCAGCTCCTGGACAGTCTTGGGCGAATTGGCTTCGAAGACTAGCTGGGTGCGCAAGTAGCGGGAGGTAATCCTGCCCGGGCTTGGCAAGAGATTAACGGTGAATGTCCCCACTTCGAAGGTGGGGCCAATGGTGGTCCGCTCCTTAACGGGGGCTTGTCCTGCGACGACCTCTCGTTGTTGATTCTTGCCAAAAAGGGCAAACCCGGTGTAAAGGATGACAGCGGCAGCCAATAAAGTCAGGGCTACGAAAATAACGACTAGGCGAAGATTACGTCCACTTTCCATTGATATCTCGCTCCTTTACATCGGACTATCTAGGGCCGGGGTGTATGGTTCAGCCTCACTCAGGCCCAGGCGCAGAATGACGATGTCCACCCGGCGATTGGCGGCTCTGCCCTCTCCAGTGGCATTAGTCTGAATGGGCCGGTATTCCCCATACCCGGCAGCCGACAGCATGTTGGGCTGTAGACCGCAGTTCTCGATCAAATATCTGATGACACTCGTCGCGCGGGCCGTCGACAGCTCCCAGTTGGAAGGGAACATTGCGGTCCGGATGGGCAAGTTGTCCGTATGCCCCTCGACTCGCACATGATTAGGGATTCTATTCAACAGGTTCCCTATCCGGTCTAGGACCTCTTTGGCCTCCTGCCTAAGCTCTGCTTTGCCCAAATCAAAGAGCACTCTGTCGGCAAAGCGGATGATGATCCCCCGTTCCTCCATAACCATATAGACTAGTCCATCCAGGTCCTGTTGGGCCGCCCAGGTCTGCAGAGTATCAAAGATGTCTTGAAGCTGTCTCAGCTCTTGGATGGTCGGCGGCGTTATGATTTGCTCCACATCCATCTCCAAGGCCGCGTCTTCAATCCGATCATCTTGATGCACCGCCCGACCACTGTCTAGCACCCCAATCGACCCTTGAAAAGCGCTCATGATGGCCCTGAATTTCTGGATGTCGATGCTGGAGAAAGCAAAGAGCAAGACGAAAAAGCAGAGCAACAAGGTCACCATATCGCTGTAGGTTAGCATCCAGTGGGCGGCTCCGCCAAATGGACTGCCCTCTTCTTTACGCCGGCGGCGTGCCATCAGGCACCACCCTTTCCACACCTCCGGCCCTCTCCATTTCAGGCTCGTCAAGATCCCGCTTATTGGGCGGCAAGAAGGCCTTCAGTTTGTCTTCGACGATCCTTGGGTTTTCCCCTGCCTGAATGGAAAGGATTCCCTCCACCATGATCTCTCGAAGGAGCACCTCTTCCTCGCTCTTCACCCTCAGCTTGCCGGCAATGGGCAAGAAGATCAGGTTGGCCAAGATGACGCCATACAAGGTGGTGATCAAAGCTACCGCGAGGCCCGGACCGACGCTCTCGGGGTCATCTAGTTTGCCGAGCATTTGGATCAGGCCGATTAGGGTCCCCGTCATACCGAAGGCGGGGGCTAGGGCGCCCATGGTTTCAAAGATTCGCTGGCCCCGTCGGTGCCTTTCTTCAAGGAACGACAGCTCGATCTCCATGATGCCCCGCACCAATTCCGGATCGGTGCCGTCCACGACTAGTTGGATCCCTTTTTGCAGGAAGGGGTCATCGATCTTCTCTGCCTCTTCTTCCATGGCTAAGAGTCCTTCCCGCCTCGCTTTCTCGGCAAAACCGACCAGAGAGCGGATGATTTCCTCCGGAGTAGTCCCCTGGCGCCGAAAAGCGATCCTGAGCACCCTGAAGACTCCCAAAACCTCATGCAGCTGGTAGTTGATTAAGGTTGCCGCCAAGGTTCCGCCGAGGACGATCAACAGCGATGCGAAGTCCCAATAGGCTGCCAGGGTGCTATTGATCACGATGGCCGCTGTCAGGAGCGCCACTCCGACGATTATGCCTATTATCGTTGCAACATCCATAGCCTGTGTTCGGCCTCCTATCTTAGGGCTCCCGCCCTATCCATTCATGGTTGGCGACTTTCGCGAAAAAGCCGGTGGCCAGCCCCACCACTTCGCTCACCGTTTCCTGTACGAACAGTCGCCTCCCGGTAGTCAAGGTGATCAAGGTATCGGGAACGGCCTCCACCGTCTCGATGAGATTAGCATTCAGGTAAAAATCTTTGCCATCTAGCCGGTGGACTTTAATCATGGCCTCCACCTCCGGGGGTGACCGGGGCAAAAGCCCCGGTCTTGGTTACTTAGCGCTTCAGGTTAACAAGCTCCTGCAGCATCTCATCGGATGCGCTGATCACCCGTGAATTGGCCTGGAAGCCCCGCTGGGCAACGATCATATTGGTAAATTCCTGGGCCAGGTCCACGTTGGACATCTCCACCGAACTTGGGGAAATGTGGCCCCGTGAGCCAACGCCGGGAGCGTCGATCTTGGCAATCCCGGAGTTGTTTGTCTGCTCAAAGAGGTTGTCGCCTAGCCGGGCAAGGCCCATGGGGTTGGCAAACACGGCCAGGGCAATCTGGCCAAGGGTCTGGCTGAGACCGTTGGAAAACCTCGCGGTGATCACGCCCCTCGTATCGATGCTGAAGGTCTCAAAGGAACCTTCGGGGAAGCCGTTTTGACTCTGGGCCTCCGCCGAAAAGGCCCCCGCATACTGGGTGATCTGGCTAAAGTCCAGCTCGATGGTCTGGGCGGCCGCATCGGGAGGACTGATAGTAAGGGTATTATTCGATGCGGACATCAAGTTGCCATGGACATCGAAGGTGAGCACTCCCGTCGCCGTAGCGCCGCCGGGTCCCGCACCCGTCCACTCCCACTGATTCGCCCCCAGTCGCTTGAAGGTGATGGTGACCTCATGCTTGCGCCCCAAGGAGTCGTAGACCTCTACCGGAGCTGTCCGCACCGGGGCTGGGGCGAAACTGGCGGTGGTCAGATCTACCCAATTCGTGCCGTCAGTGCTATACTCAAAGATATTAGCAGTACCGGACCCTTGTGGCGGTCTTATCTGCACTGCTGAACCGTCCTCCGGCACGACCGAGAATTCTCCACCTGTCACACTGACAACATTGCCATTCTCATCGAGGACGATGGTCCCCGTCACTTTATCCGTATCCTTTGTTCCATCATTTAGTTGTCCCCCAACGGCCGTTACCTCCCACTGCCACTCGTTGAAGGCCCCCGTCGGGGTGAGGTAAATGCTCAGGCGAGCCTCATTACCGTGACCATCTGATACTACCACCGGGTTAGGCTCATAGCTCAACTGACCGTTGGCCATGACCGATAGGTTCCCCGCGTAGGTGATCTTGGTGGTGGCGATGGGGTCTTTGGTCCGACTGGAATCGATGGCTAGGGCCTTTAGGCCTCCGAGGTAATCGATGTTCCCTGCCCCATCGGCATGGTAGCCCATGACGAACAGCCCCGTCGGATTGACCAGGTTCCCCAGTCCGTCGAGCCCGAAGGCCCCCGCACGGGTGTAGAAGTTGGTGAGTCCGTCGCTGAGCACGAAGAATCCTTCGCCCTCGATGGCCAGGTCGGTGCCGTTGCCCGTTGGCTGCACATTACCTTGAACGTGGATAGTGTCGATGCTGCCTAGGGTCATGCCCAAGCCTACCTGGACCGGGTTGGTGCCGCCCCGGTCCTCGCTGGGACTGCTGGCACCCCTCATGGTTTGGCTGAGCATATCCTTGAAAGTTACCCGGCTGCTCTTAAAGCCGATGGTATTGACGTTGGCGATATTGTTGCCGATGACATCCATTTTGATCTGGTGATTGCGCAAGGCGGATACACCGGCAAACATCGACCTCATCATAAGAATCCCTCCTTGAGTTGGACCGCCTCAGTCAGTCAGCGGTCGCTAGGGCCTCCTGTGAGGTCCGGCCCCTTAGGTGATGACCGCACTGTCGATGTTGGTGAACACTCCTCCCTCTTTGCGCGGCTCAGCCATCGCGGTGATCACTGTCCGGTTGGGAACGCTAACGATGAAGGCTAGGTCTCCCACCAGCACCAACGACTCCCGCGCCCCCTTGGCGGCTGCCTTGGCTACCGCTTGATTAAGCTGCTTTAGCTGGTCTTGACTCAGTTCCAATCCCCGGGATCGGAGTCGGGCCTGGGCATGGGCTGAGAAGCGAACCTCTTCCTTTAGCTCCTGATCGAGCAGAGCCTTGAAAGAAGGGCTCCCCGGACCCCGGGTGGGCTTCAGTTGGGGCTCGACAGGAATAAAAGTCTTGCCTCTTATTTTCTCAACCAACCCTAATCCTCCTAACCGGTTATTCCCCGCAGATTACCGAGGGGATAATGAAAGTCGCCTACCGTTATCCACGGGAAGCCGTCATTGTCCAGCTTCACTGCCGAAACCTTCCCTTGGACAACTTGCTCCAGCTCATCGTCGTATACCTCAACCTCCCGGCCCAGCAGGGACGCCGCCTGGGTCATGAAGGACAGCTGCACTTGTAGATTAGCGAAGCGTTCGAAGTTGGCGTTGAGGTTTTGCGTCTGCTCCAAGGCCGAGAACTGGGCCAGTTGGGCCACAAATTCTTTGTCGCTTACCGGGTTTAGCGGATCTTGATAGCGCAGTTCGGTAAGCAACAACCGCAAGAAAGCATCCTTGCCTAAGATTTCCTGAGAGGCGAAGGTGTTTTCCGTATTCTGGCCGGATGACACACCATAGACTTGCATCTTATCCTCCTTTCTAAGCTCGGATATCTACCCGCCCCAGCTTCCAGCCAGTGTCGACTTGGACATAGGCGGGCTCTTCGCGGGCGCCTCCCCGCTTGCCCCCGTGGGTCCACTGTCGTTCCCTATGCTGGGGGCTGGCCTGGTCGAAGGAAAAGCCATCAGTTCCCACCTGGACGCTAAAGTCGACCAGCTGGATTCCCTGCTGCTGCAGGTTTGTCCGCAGCTCCGGCATGGCGCTCTCCATAATCGCCTTCACGCTTGTGGTCTCCACCGCGATGCGGGCGGTTATCGCTCCATCCTGGGAGATGATCCGCAGCCTGACATCGCCCAATTCCCTGGGTTCGAGCTTAATTAGCACCTCTTGGACCCCAGGCCTGATCTCCAGATTCATCTGCCGGATGACCTGTTCTGCGACGCCCTTCGCCAAGGGGACTTCCCTGGGGACTTCCCGGGGCACATTAGCCACCCGCTCGGTCCCTTGGAACTTAGGCGCCATGGATCCTTCGACCATGCGGAAGGAGACTTCCGGCTGATCGATTTTTGCCTCCTTCTCACCGGCCTCAGCAAATGCATCGGGGAGAGGGACGGGCTCTTGCTCCCGGACAAGCTCCTGGGAGGGCGCCTTCGGAGGCATCTTCACTTTTTGGCTTGGAATGGTCTTCTTTGCCGGCTCTTTGGCAACTGTGACTGTAGACGTCGCCTTAGGCGCGGCCTCATCAGCACCCAGCTCTTTGAGATCAGGCTCGCCGTGGTCTTCCGGTTCCCGGACTTCCTGCTCCTCCGGGTGACTCGCCTTCGGCTCAAAGGGGATGCGCTCTGGCGGGATCTCCTTTGCCGATTTGAGCGCAGCTTCGACGACGATGAACTCCGCGGCTTTTTCCTCCACGGGGACGTCCACCTTAGGGCGGTCCGTGCTCAGTCGCTCCCCTTGATTCCCATCGGCTGCATGACCTGGCTCTAAGCTCATCGCGGCCGCTGGCCTGGGGAATCCTGGGACTGCCTCCAGCCCATTGCGGCGGGCTAAGTCCGGCAAGTCAACGATTGCCTCACCTTCCTCGAGCCCGGTTAAGTTCGGCCATGTCTCCGTCGGCAGCGTTTTGGCCGCGAGAGGATGAACCGCATCCCTTGGCATGACAAGACCCCTTACTGCTCGACTAAGAAGCCGCCCTGGCCGCGGTTCATCATCTTGCCGCGCCTGGACCCTGAGGGGCTCCCTGGTCAGGGGCCGTTTGGTCTGGGCTGGGACGATGGTTTGAGGCGCCTGCCGGATCATGACCGGGGCCTGACTTGGCAATGAAGGTTCCGGTCTGCCTTGACCTAGCTCCCCGTTGCCTGTTGGCGCGGCACCCAGTTTCGTTGGCTGTCGGTACAACAGTGCTTCTGGGCTGAGGACCATGGGCGGATCGTGCACGATCACCGTCCCTGGCGGGGTGGGAAATGGCGCTTCCGGCTGTGGTGACAGGTGCTGCTTCAGCAAAGGAGCCGTTCCGTCTACGGCGGCCTCTTGGGGTTTATCGGCTTCCCCGCCTATCTCAAGGGCTAGCGGTGTCAGCGGAGTTTGACCTCTTCCCGATGCCCCTTCAGTCACAACGGCGGCCCCATTGAGCGATTGTTCCTCCGCCGGCACTTCTTGATGCTCCTGGGGTGACGGCCCTAGGAGCTGTAGGAGCATGGCGGCGAACAAACCTAGTTCGGAGCCTTCGCCTATCGGCTCTACCTGGGCTGTCCCGGGCAGCTTGATTGGCTGGGGGCTAATCCCGGCTATCTCTTGCATCACTTCACCTCCTTTCAAGGATGTTTATAGGCAACTCGTCTCTAGTTGGTCAGCAATGCGCTGAGACGAGCAGCTTGCTTTGGTTCGAGGGCAGCAAAGATGGCTGCCAATTGTTCTGGAGGTATGCCCTCTAAGATGGTCTTAACTAGTTCATCGTCCATCTGGATGAGGATCGAGGCTGCATCCTCTGCACGCATATGGGCATACATCTCCTGGGTTCTCTCCAGTCGCTCTTGCTTTTTCTTTGCTTCCTGATCCTGGGCCTGGCGCTCATCCCAGGCCTGAATCAACTCTTGGATTCGCCGCTCTTCCCGTTCGAGCTCTTTCTTCCTTCTTTCAAGGTTGGCTCTTTCGGAGCGGAGGAGGTCCGCCTCGTGGGCGAGGTTTCGCTGCAACTCCTCCAATGCTTGGTGGCGATTGGCCAACTCCTCGGAGTTTTGGACTCCCAACTGATAGGTCCTGATCAATGGACCGAAGGCTCTGCTAGCAGCCAGACTATTCCACAGCAAGCCTCGAATGTGGATGATGCCTGTGATCTCCAATACAGATGCGGTGATGATGATGGCAACTAACAAGATGATGATGGGCAGAATCCACTTCTTCATCGGTTTGCCGCCTTGGGGACAAGGCTTGCCTCCCTTCTACATGGACAAGGAGCCCCTTGACTTGTTGCGGACATAGAGGTTGTTTCCCACCTCATCTAAGAACCCTTGCTCCTTGCTCATCAGTTCGCTCCGGTATTCCTCCAGTTGTCTTTCCTTGAGGCGTTCCAAAACGCGTCTTTCTTTGCTCATCCGCAGAAGGAGACGACGCTCCTCCTCCAGTTCCCTGTCCAAGACGGCAATCAATTCCCGCTGGTCATAGCTGCAGCGGCGCAGATATTCCAGATGCCGTTGATACAAGGCGATAATCTTCGGCGAGAGGGTGCCCCGCTGGATCTGCTCCCACTGGGCCAACACCTGTTGCTGCTCCTTGAGGAGTTCGGCCAGTCGATGGCGCTGGTTGAGCAGCTCCCTTTGGAGCTGGGCTAATCGAGCACTTTGCTCGTTTTCCCGTTGCGTTTTGAACTGGAGCACCTTCTCTAACGAAAACCGAAAGGTCTGCACCGCACTTCCCTCCGTTAACTAGTCACCGCGGCTGCTGCCAGTTGATGGAGCTGCTCGATGGTCTCCTCCCATGGGCAATGCTCTTCCATGCCTTGGCGCAGGAATTGCTCAACAGCATCGATATGGCGCACCGCCCGGTCAACCCGGGGGTTGTTTCCCGGGACATAGGCGCCGATGTTGATCAAATCCTCCACATCGCGGTAAACGGCTAGAACTTCCCGGATTTGACTTGCTGCCTCGAAATGTTCCTGGCTCACCACATCGGGCATCACGCGGCTGACGCTGCCCAAGACGTCCACCGATGGATAATGGTTCGCCTCCGCCAGCTTGCGGGAGAGAACGATATGGCCATCGAGGATGCCTCGCACCGTATCGGCGATGGGTTCATTCAAGTCATCCCCTTCCACCAGGACGGTGTACAGGCCGGTAATTGTCCCTTTGTCGCCAGTGCCCGTCCGTTCCAGGAGCCTTGGCAGCATGGCAAAAACCGATGGCGGATACCCCCTGGTGGCAGGAGGCTCTCCTACTGCCAGGCCAATTTCGCGCTGGGCAGTGGCTAAACGGGTTACCGAATCCATCATGAAGAGGACATCCTTGCCCAGGTCGCGAAAATACTCGGCGATGGCGGTGGCCACAAAAGCAGCCTTCAACCTAATGAGCGGCGCTTGGTCCGAAGTGGCAATGACCACCACAGAACGCTTCAGAGCTTCTTCTCCCAAGCATCCTTCCAGGAAGTCCCGCACCTCCCGCCCTCGCTCTCCGACTAAGGCAATCACATTGACGTCGGCCGAAGTGTAGCGGGCCATCATTCCGAGCAGGGTGCTCTTGCCCACACCGCTGCCGGCAAAGATGCCTAGCCTTTGCCCCTTGCCGCAAGTGAGCAAGGCATCGATGGCCTTGACCCCCACCGATAGGGGCTCAGTGATTCGCCGCCGGCTGAGTGGATTAGGAGGCTGATTATGGATCGGATAGTAGCTGTTTCCTCCTACTGGCCCCCTATCGTCAAGGGGCCGCCCCAAACCGTCAAACACCCGGCCAAGAAGGTCTGGTCCAACTCTGACCCGCATGGCTCGACGGGTCGGCTTAACTAGGCTCCCCGGGCTGACTCCATGCAGCTCGCCCATGGGCATTAACAGGATTTGCTTGCGCCTAAATCCAACCACTTCCGCCTCGATGGGCTGACCTGCCCCTTTGGGGTAGATGTGACATATCTCCCCAAGTTCAACTCCCGGCCCTTCCGATTCGATAATTAAGCCCACCACCTGGGAGACTACCCCGTACTGCTCGATGAGGGCGGCGCGACCGATCGCATCTACGTACTTGGCCAGGTTCCACTTCTTGTTAGTCACCCTCCATCACTTCCAGGAGTTCTTTCTTCATCAAACTAAGTCGCGTCTCCAGGCGGGCATCGATCCGGCCTAGGTCCGTCTCGATGATGCAGCCCCCAGGCAAGATGGTTTCGTCCTCGACAAAGGTAATGGTCTTAGCATCAAGAAACAGCCGCCGGATTTCTTCCTCTCCTTCCGCTAAGGTGGGCAGATCCTGTCGGTTGACCCGGACGAAAATCTTCGTCGCTCCGCCCAAGTAGGAGATGGCTTCCGTCAACACCCGTTTAGTGATCTCGCCATCCAGCTGAATTTCCTTCCTAACGATCTTCTCGGCAATAAGGAGAGAAAGCTTAATCAAATCCTCTTCGGCAAGTTCCATGGCCGCCTGCCGAACATTGACCGCTTCTTGCAGGATCGCCTCTAGTTTCTCTAGTTGGCCCTTAATCTGCCCGAGGAACTCCTTCTTTCCCTCGGCAAGCCCCCGTTGATAACCTTGGTGAAAGGCCGTCTCCTCCTGCTCCGCCGCCTTGTTGGCAGCTTCGGTGATCATCGCGACGGCGCGGTCTTGGGCGCTCGCCAATAGTACGCGGGCCCGGTCGCGGGCGGCTTTAATGATTTGAGCGGCATCGAGTATGGCTTGGCGTTGGGGGGGTGAGCGACGAGGCTGGGGCATTTCGGGAGGTTCCGATTGGAGGCGAATGTCTTCGGCCTTGATGACCCTAGACAATTATCTCATCCTCCCCTCCCCGTGCGACGATGATCTCCCCGGCTTCCTCGAGCTTGCGGATGATGCTGACTATCTTCTGCTGGGCTTCCTCCACATCCCTCAGGCGAACAGGCCCCATGTATTCAATGTCTTCTCTCATCATCTCGGCAGCTCGTTTAGACATGTTCTTGTAAATCCGTTCAGCCACTTCTTCACTGGCGGCCTTCAAGGCCAAAGCCAGCTCTCTCGAATCGACTTCACGCAATACGCGCTGAATCGACCGATCATCGAGGGTGACAATATCTTCGAAGACGAACATTCTCTTCTTGATCTCTTCGGCGAGTTCAGGATCATCCTCTTCCAAAGCTTCCATAATCGTCTTTTCCGTCGAGCGGTCGACCCTGTTGAGGATGCTGACCGCCGTTTCCAGGCCGCCGGCCATGGTGAAGTCTTGGGTAGCAAAGGAAGACAGCTTCTTCTCCAGCGTCGCCTCGATCTCTTCCAGGACCTCTGGACTGGTCCTGTCGAGGATGGCCAATCGTTTGGCCACTTCCACCTGGCTTTCTCCGGGCAGCGCCGAGAGGATCACCGCCGCCTGTTCCGGGTGAAGATAGGCCAGGATCAGGGCGATCGTCTGGGGATGTTCATGTTGAATAAAATTCAGCAGCTGGGCAGGGTCGGTCTTGCGGGCAAAATCAAAGGGCCGCACCTGCAGCGATGCGGTCAGCCGCTGGATAATCTCCGTCGCCTTTTGGGCGCCTAGGGCCTTCTCCAGGATTTCCTTAGCCTGCTCGATCCCTCCTTGGGTGATGTACCGCCGGGCTTGGGCCAGTTGGCTAAACTCGACAGCCACCTTCTCCCGGATCTCGGGCATGACTTTGTCGAGACTGGCGATCTCATAGGTGAGCTCTTCAATTTCCTCATCCCGCAAATGCTTAAACACTAGGGAAGATAGCTCTGGTCCTAAGGAAACGAGCAGTACGGCCGCTTTTTGTTTACCAGTCAGAGTTCCTTTGCGAAACACAACCATCCCCTCAATCTTCTGTCAACCAGGTGCGTAGTACTTGGGCAACTTCATCCGGCCGTTCTTTGACCATCCTGCGGATGTCATCCTGTAGCTGTCTGGTTTCCATGTCCTCTTCAGACGCGGCGATTTCCGGAATGGCCGGTTCGGTCAAGGCGACGTCGAACCCTTGCTGCAGGCGTCGTCGTCTCATGGCCGCGATGACTAGCAGGATCGTCGCTAGGGCCCCTAGCATGAGCAGCCACGGCGGTTTGGCTCCCCCCGGGATCGCGGGAGCAGCAATGGGCGCGGCCTCCCGGTGGAAAGGCATGCTTTCCACGATCAACTGGTCGCCCCGGGATGGATCAAGTCCCACCGCAGAGCTGACGGCATCCTGGAGGCCTTGCAGGACTCCAGGGTCAGCCCCGTTGACCCAAACGGTGACGGATAGTCGTTCAACTCGTCCGGGGGCAGTGATCAGGTGCTGCTCCCGTCGGTTTATTTCATAATTCCGTATGGACTCCCGGCGTTCGTAGTTGTCGCCATCTTCCCCCGCCGCGGCATAGCCTGGAACGTTGCTGGCCACCCCGGCCGGCCCCCCGGCCCGGGCCCCTTGCCCCGTCTCCTCATAGAGCTGCTCACTGCGGATGATGCCTCGGTCCCGCAGGCTGGGCTCGAAAATCTCTGCCTTCTCTTCCTGTATGTCCAGGTTGAGTTGGACACTGGCTCTGACAATCGCGTTGCCGAGCCCAAAGACCTTTTCCAACATAGACTGGACGCGCATTTCCACATCCCGCTCATAAGCCCTTTCGATCTCCAGCCGGTTGAGCAGTGCTTGCTGTGGACCTAGGGATTCGGACAAGATGTTGCCATTGCTGTCCAGGATGGTGACCTGTTCAGGAGTTAGGCCTTCAACACTACGGGCCACCAAGTGGGCGATGCCTCGCACTTGCGAGGCCGTCAGCCGGGCTCCCGGCCGCAGCACCAGGAGTACAGAAGCCGATGCCAGGCTTTCCTGGGTGAAGAACGGCGATCGCTCGGGCAGGACGATGTGGACCCTGGCATCTTCCACCTCTTCCAGCTCGCGAATTGTTCGCGTCAGCTCCCCTTGCAAGGCCCAATTGTAGCGGAGGCGCCGGTCAAACTCCGTCGCACCCAACTGGGATTCTTGAAAGATTTCAAAGCCCACCACGCCCCCCCGGGGCAACCCCTGACTGGTGAGCCCAAGCCGCGTCTCGTAAACCTGGTCTTCAGGCACTAAAATGGCTGTACCATCGGCTTCCAAACGGTACTGTATGTTCCGTTCCTTCAGGACCGCGATGACCTCAGCCGCGTCAGAGGGGCGAAGCCGAGTAAAGAGAGGAACATAGCGGGAGGTGGTCCAGGGGTTGACCAGGAATATTATGGCGAAGATAAGACCGATAAGTACGGCGATAGCAGCAACTCGCTGCCCCCATTTCATTCTTGCCCATAGACCACGCAATTGCTGCATGGTAGCTTGCCATGGTTGCACGATAAGACCCCCACCCTTGCCGGTTGCCCAGCATCTTCATGACTATACTTGCATGCGCATGATTTCTTGATAGGCTTCCAGTGCTCGGTTGCGGATCGCAATAGTCAGCTGAAGAGATAGGTGGGCCTTTTCGGCGGCGATGACGGCCCTGTGCAATTCATCTGTTTTGCCCGCAGCAACAGCCCGAGCGGCCGCTTCAGCCTCCAGTTGCATCTCATTGACTTTGTCCAGTGCTTGAACCAATGTCTTACTGAAGCCCTGCCCTTGTTGGGGAGAAGCAGCTGACCTTCCGGTCGGCGGAGACAGTGGCAGGGCGGCTTGCATCCGGATCACCTAAGCTGCACCTCCTTGGCGGATCAGCGGGCTCAGCCGCGACCGATCTCCAACGTCTTGATGAACATGGATTTGGCGGTGTTGATCGCGGTGATGTTGGCTTCATAAGCCCTAGTGGCCGTGATCATATCCACCATTTCAGTGACGACATTGATGTTGGCGTAGGCCACGTACCCCGCTTCATCAGCATCAGGATGATATGGATCGTAGACTAGCCTGGGAGGAGCATCCTCTTCTTCCAGTCCCAATACCTGGACACCAACAGGTCCTCTGCCCCTGGCCGGAGCTAGAACGGCCACCTGCCGGCGATAGACCTGCTGGCCTGGCGGGGCGCTGGTGTTGGCATTAGCCAGGTTGCTGCTGATGGAATCGAGGCGGAGGCGTTCCGCAGTCAATCCCGATGCACTGATGTTGATGGCGCTAAACACAACTAGCGCCTCCCTTCATTGATGGCTGCCCTGAGACTGGCTAGCCTGCGATTGTATTGATCGAGCACGGCGTTATAGAACATGGACGTGTTGACCAGGAAGGCCATTTCCCGCTCAAGATCCACGTTATTGCCGTCATTGCGCATGGTCGTGCCGCCTTCCTGAACATACTCAATCGAAGCGGTCTCCCGTCGACCGGCCAAATGGGCTTCGTGGGACCGAGCTAATGGGAGTCGCTTCGCCTCACTGAGATGGGTCGCGAAAGAAACATCGACCCGTTTGTATCCTGGGGTATTCGCGTTGGCAATATTGGCTGCCAAGGCCCGGCTTCTAGCGGCGGCATAATCCATTGCCCGCACCAGCAAACCCTCTGTGGCATCGAAGCTGGCCATTTCTCACCCTCCCTCGGTAAGATCTTCGACTTATTGGCAGTCTGCCTTAAGGGAAAGGGCTTCCTCCCCAGAGCCTACGGAAAATCTTTCTTCATGAACCAACAAATTCCTGCTTTTTCACGGGGAAAGTTGCATATTGATGAATATCTTACAGGATATACCTGGTCAACTCCCTGTCCTTGACTATTCCCTGCAAGCGCTTTTCCACGTATTCCTTGGTGATTACGTAGTCGACCGTGCTGTCTAGGTTTGCGGCGTCAAAGGACACATCTTCGAGGATCTTCTCGAGGATTGTATGGAGCCGTCGCGCGCCGATGTTCTCCGTCTGCTCATTCACCAGATAGGCGATCTCACAGATGGCCCGAATGGCCTCGGGAGTGAATTTCAACTGCAGCCCCTCCACTGCCAGCAGGGCTGTATATTGTTTCAGCAGGGCATTTTCCGGCTCGGTCAGGATCCGTTCGAAGTCGTCAATGGTGAGGCTGGAAAGCTCGACGCGGATGGGAAATCTACCTTGAAGCTCAGGGATGAGGTCCGACGGCTTAGAAACATGGAAAGCCCCCGCCGCGATGAACAGGATATGATCGGTGCGCACCGGGCCGTATTTGGTCATGACGGTGGAGCCTTCAACGATGGGCAGGATGTCCCGCTGGACGCCCTCGCGGGAAACGTCCGGACCGACGCCTCCTTCACGGCCGGCGATCTTGTCTAGCTCATCGATGAATATGATGCCGTATTGTTCAGTACGATGGATGGCCTCACTGATCACTTCATCCATGTCAATCAGTTTTTGTGCTTCTTCCTGGGCTAGGATCCGTCTTGCTTCGTTGACGGTCACCCGTCGACGCCGCTTGCGTTTAGGCAGCAGGCCGCCGAACATGTCCTGCAGGTTGATCCCCATTTCCTCGACGCCCATGCCGGTGAACAGCTGCAAGGTTTGGGGGGTGGTATCTTCCACTTCGATTTCGACGATTTCATTTTCCAGGTCACCGGAGCGGAGTCTTTGCGCTAGTTCTTGCCGCTCAGCTTGGATGGCGCTGCGGGTCCGCGCCAGCTCCGCCTCATCCACTTCCGGTTCTCCCATCCCCAGCAAGGCGGCGAAGGGGTTGGGGGGCCGTTTCGGCGTTGGCATAGGGGCAAGGAGGTCAACGAGACGCTCCTCGGCTAGCTCTTCCGCCTTATCAGCCACTTCGCGCATCCTGGCGTCCCTTTCCATACGAATCGCTGTCTCGACCAGGTCCCGGACCATCGATTCCACGTCCCGCCCCACATAACCAACCTCAGTGAACTTGGTTGCCTCTACCTTGACGAAGGGGGCCCCCACCAAACGGGCCAAGCGGCGGGCGATCTCGGTCTTGCCAACGCCTGTGGGACCGATCATCAAGATGTTTTTCGGCACAACTTCTTCCCGCAGCTCGGGCGGCATCAACGACCGACGGTAACGGGTTCGCAAAGCGATGGCAACTGCCCGCTTAGCTTCCCGCTGCCCGACAATATACTTATCCAACTCAGCGACGATCTCCCGGGGCGTAAGTTCCGACATCATGTCGACTCCTTTCACAGCTCTTCCACGGTGATCTGATCGTTGGTAAACACACAGATAGAAGAGGCAACTCGCAAGGATTCCCGGGCGATTTCCGCGGGGGACATCTGGGTGTTCGCCCGCAGGGCCCTTGCTGCCGCTAGGGCGTAAGGCCCTCCCGAACCGATGGCCGCCAAGCCGTCATCGGGCTCGATGATCTCCCCTGTGCCGGAGAGGAGGAGCAAGTGCTCCTTGTTCATGACAACCATCAAGGCCTCTAGACGCCTTAGGGCCTTATCGGTTCGCCAGTCTTTTGCCAGCTCCACCGCAGCCCGCAGCAAATTACCCTGGAACTGCTCCAGGCGGGCTTCGAACTTTTCGAATAAGGTGAGGGCATCAGCTGCTCCGCCCGCGAAGCCCGCTAGCACATTGGCTTTGATGCGTCTAACTTTGACCGCTGACTGTTTGACGATGGTCTTGTCACCGAAGGTGACTTGGCCATCGCCCGCGATGGCTCCCTGCTCGTTTATTTTCACAGCCAAGATAGTCGTTCCTCTAAACAAGTTCAATCCCCCTTCTTGGCGCGCGGATGGCACTTTTCATAAACGGTCCGCAGCCGCTCCGCAGTCACATGGGTGTATATCTGGG
>JAAYLE010000042.1 GCA_012522085.1 Bacillota bacterium
GGAGCTGCCGCTGAATCGTTACCGTTTGGAGAACTGGGGAGCTTTTCGGGCCTTCTTCAACCCGTACTTGCGCCTCTCCTTCATCCTCGGATCCCGCGTCAACAGACCGGCCTTCTTCAAGGGAGCCCGGAATTCATCGTCCACTTGAAGCAGCGCCCTGGCGATGCCATGACGAACCGCGCCTGCCTGCCCGGTCGTCCCGCCGCCTTTCACGTTGACAACCACATCGTATTTGCCTTCGACCCCGCACACCTTGAGGGGCTCCAAAACTGCGTTCTGCTGGAGCTCGCGGACGAAGTAATCAGCTAGATCCCTCTTATTGACAACTACCCGTCCCGTGCCGGGGAAAACCCGCACCCGGGCGACAGAGCACTTCCTCCGCCCTGTTCCGTAGTAATGTTGAAGGGGCACTTTTAATTCAACGGCCAATCCACACCCTCCTTCCCGTTACAGGTTAAGCTCTTGGGGCTGTTGCGCTGCGTGGGGATGTTCCGGTCCGGCATAGACCTTCAGCTTCTTGAGCATCTTCCGCCCCAGTCGATTGTGGGGCAGCATCCCCTTGACTGCCAACTCCACGACCTTGGTCGGGTTAGTCGCCAACATTTCCTCGGCAGTCCGCACCCGCAGGCCACCAGGGTATAGGGTATGGCGATAATACAACTTGTTCTGACGCTTCTTGCCGGTGAGACGCACCTTCTCCGCGTTGATCACGATGACGAAGTCGCCCGTGTCAACGTGGGGCGTGTAAATCGGCTTATGTTTTCCCCGCAGAATGTGGGCTATTTGCGAAGCCAGTCTACCCAGGGTTTTCCCCTCGGCATCAACCACATACCATGTGCGGGAGACCTCCTGGGGCTTGGCCATGTAGGTCGTCCTCATCGTGGACATATCCCCCTTTAGTTGCATACCTTTGGCTCGAACCCCCTCGGATCCGGGGCTTGTGGCTCCGCGGGGAATTCTCACGCACAGGGCCTCAGGCTTGCCTTCGGCCATCAAGCATTATTCTAATCCCTAGGCGCCCTACTGTCAAGGGTAGAGCACCCTGGAAAGGAATAGACCGGCAGCGGGCGCAGTGGGACCCGCGCACTCCCTTCGGCCTGCCTTTAGTATACCCATGATATCATCAGGTTGTAGGCGACCCGCCCCCACTTCTAGCAGGGTCCCCACCATGTTGCGGACCTGATGATACAAGAATCCATCGCCGACGAAGGTCAGTAGATAGAACGGACCTCGTCTTGCCAGCTCCACCCTGCTTAGGGTGCGGACGGTGTTTGTCACCGTCGATCCCGCCGCTTGAAAACTCTTGAAGTCGTGCCGTCCCTGGAGAAGGGCCGCCGCTTCGGCGATCTTGTCCCAGTCCAAAGGTCTTTGGACAAAGTGGGCATGATGGCTAAGGAAAGGCGACTGGTGGGGTCCTTGATGAACCACGTAAGTATAAACCTTGCCGATGGCATCAAAGCGGGCATGGAAATCTTCAGGGACCTCTCGGGAAAGCTTGATCACAATATCTCGAGGCAAGTAGGTATTTAGAGCGGGAGCAAAGCGGTCGGGAGGTATGGATGAGCCCGTGCGGAAATTGACCACCTGACCTAGGGCATGGACCCCCGCGTCGGTCCGGCCCGCGGGAGTAACCCGGATCTTCTCCCCCGTCAAATCCCTTAAGGCCCTTTCTAAGACCTCCTGGATGGTCGGTCCGTGCCTTTGGACCTGAAAGCCGTGGTAGGAACTGCCATCATAGGCCATGATGAGCTTGATGTTCCGCACGGGTCCCCCCCCTAGAAAAGGCTGCCCACAATCACCGCAAAGGTCAAGGTCAGGCTGATGACCGCATAATCCCTCCCGGTGAAAAGGAGCTGTTTCATCTTCGTCCTGCCTTCGCCTCCCCGGTAGCAGCGAGCCTCCATGGCGACGGCAAGTTCATCAGCCCGCCGGAAGGCGCTGACGAACAAGGGAACGAGCAAAGGCAGAAGGCTCTTTGCCCGCTGCACAATATTGCCCGTCTCAAAGTCGGCTCCCCGGGCCATCTGGGCCTTCGTGATCTTGTCCATCTCCTCAAGGAGGGTCGGAATGAACCGCAGGGCGATGGTCATCATCATCGCCAATTCATGGGCCGGCAGCCCGAACCTCTTTCCCGGGGACAAGATGGCCTCGATGCCATCGGTCAAGGCGATGGGCGAGGTGGTGAGGGTGAGCAAGGAAGCGCCGATGATCAAGAGAAGTAGGCGCGTCACCATCATGCCGCCCTTGAACAACCCCTCTTTGGTCACCTTCAAAGGCCCCAACTGCCCGATGATCTCGCCTTCGCTGAGGAAGACGTGGAGGACCAGGGTGAAAAGGATGATAACCAGCATGGGACGAATCCCCCGGAGCACAAAACGGGGCGACAAACGGGCCAGAAGAATCAGCCCGCCGATAAATAGGGCGATGAGTCCATAACCTTGAAAAGTCTCTACCAGGAAGAGCAGGATGATGAGGAGCATCGTGACGATGATCTTAGTCCTGGGATCCAGGCGATGGACAAAGGATTCTCCGGGTATGTACTGCCCGAGGGTCATATCGCGCAACAAGGCCATCTCTCTCCCCCTACAAGGTCAAAAAGCGGGCCGACTTGCCCTGCTTTGGGCCCAGTACGCGTAGGATTGCCTCCCGGGCCTCTTCGACCGTATAGATATTCACCGGGATGTCCAGGCCCCGTTCCCGGAGCCGGTGCATCAGTTGGGCGATCTGGGGCAGAGCAAGGCCAACCTCTTCCAACACTTCCCCTTTGCTGAAGACTTCCTCCGGGGTTCCGTGGGCGATGATCCTGCCATCATGCATCACGGCCAAACGGGTCACCAGCCGGGCTACCTCTTCCATGTTGTGGGATACCAAGACCACCGTCACTCCCTGCCTCTGCAGGGCGCGGATCTCCTCGAGGATCTCTTCGCGGCCCATCGGGTCCAGTCCCGCCGTCGGCTCATCGAGGATTAGGTATTTAGGCCGCATGGCCAGGACCCCGGCGATGGCCACCCGCCTCTTTTGGCCGCCGCTAAGTTCAAAGGGGGACCGGTCGGCTATCTCCCAAGCCAATCCCACCATCGCCAAAGCTTCTTCGACCCGCTCCTTCACTTCCCCCTCGGGAAGACCCATGTTGCGAGGGCCAAAGGCTACATCGGCGAAAACCGTCTCTTCAAAGAGCTGATGCTCCGGATATTGGAACACCAAACCTACCTTTTGCCGAATCTCCTTCAGGTTCGTCCCCCGCTCCCAGAGGTTCTGGCCATCCACCTCCACGGAGCCCTGGGTAGGCTTGATCAGACCATTTAAATGCTGAATCAGGGTGGACTTACCCGACCCTGTCTGACCAATGAGGCCGAAGAACTCCCCTTCCTGGATTTCCAAGGTTACCCCCCTTAGGGCTTCTGTCGCTAGAGGAGTTCCCGCTTGGTAGATATGCACCAGATCTCTTACGCGTATTGACATAAATAATCCACCAGTTCATTGATACTGAAGATCTCCCGGGGTACGGGGATGCCGCTTCGGCGCAGCTCCCAGGCCAACTGGACGATCTGGGGGACATCAAGCCTGAGCTGCCGCATCTGCTCCCCCTCGCTGAAGATTTCCGCCGGAGGTCCTGATAAAGCGAGGCCCCCATCGGCCATGACGAGGACCCGTTCGGCCAGGGCCGCCTCTTCCATGAAATGGGTGACCAAGACTACGGTGATCCCTTCTTGGCGATTGAGCCTTTGGACAGTCTCCAGCACCTCGCGGCGTCCAACAGGATCCAACATGGAGGTGGGTTCATCCAAGATGATGCAGGACGGACGCATGGCAATCACGCCAGCGATAGCCACCCGCTGCTTTTGCCCCCCCGATAAAAGGTGTGTGGCCCGGTGGCGGTGCTCTTCCATCCCCACCAGGGCCAGGGCTTCATCGACGCGGCGGCCGATCTCATCGGGGCTTAGCCCCAGATTTTCCGGGCCAAAAGCCACATCTTCTTCGACGGTCGTAGCCACGATCTGATTATCGGGATTTTGGAAGACCATCCCTACCTGCTGGCGGATGGCCCACAATTTATCCCCATCCTTTGTATTCTTACCCCCCACAATGACATCGCCGCGGGTGGGCAGCAACAGGGCATTGAAAAGTTTGGCCAGGGTGGATTTCCCCGAGCCGTTGTGGCCAATTATGGAGACGAATTCCCCTTGCTGGATCTCCAAATCGATATCCTTCAAGGCCATTGCTTCCCCTTCTCCATAGGCAAAAGAGACATCTTGTAGGCGAATCAATGGCGCGGAATCCTTCACCACTTGGCAACACCTTTCCACTTCTTCCCTAGACAAGCTCTAAAATGGCCATTGGAGCCCCATCGCCCCGGCGAAAGCCCGTCTTGATCACCCGGCAATAGCCTCCTTGGCGATCAGCATAGCGGGGGGCCACATCAGCAAAGAGCCGGCGGACTGCTTCTGGCTTCTTCAGGAAAGCGGCTGCCTGCCTGCGGGCTGCCAGATCCCCTCGTTTGCCCAGGGTTACCATCCGGTCCACAAAAGGCTTGACCGCCTTCGCCTTGCTCTCGGTCGTTTCAATTCGTTCATGGAGCATGACCGCCGTCACCAGGCTGCCAAACAAGGCCCGCCGATGGGCCGTGGTCCTCCCTAGCTTCCTCTTGCGCATCCACCATTCCTCCCTACCCTATTCGTCTGCCTGACGCAACGACAGCCCCAGGGCCTCCAGTTTCTCCTTGATTTCCTGGAGGGATTTCTTCCCCAGGTTGCGGACTTTCATAATATCCTGCTCGGTGCGCTTGGTTAACTCTTCAACGGTGTTGATCCCAGCCCGCTTCAGGCAGTTGTAGCTGCGCACCGAAAGGTCCAGCTCTTCGATGGTCATATCGAAGACCCTGTCCTTTTCCTCTTCTTCCTTTTCGACCAAGATCTCCACTGTCTCATCGGGCTCGGTGAGCGCGGTGAACAGCCGTAGATGCTCCGTTAGGATCTTGGCCGCCAGGCTCACCGCTTCGTCAGGAGCAATGCTGCCATCGGTCCATACATCCAAAATCAGCCGGTCGTAGTCCGTTACCTGCCCCACCCTGGTGTCTTCCACCACGTAATTGACCCTTACCACTGGGGAAAACAGGGCATCGACGGGAATGAGCCCGATGGGATGATCGGGTTTTTTCAACTGCTCCGCGGGTACATAGCCCCGGCCCTTGCGCATGGTGATCTCCATGCTTAATCGGCCGTCCTCATCCAGTTCAGCGATATGCAGATCGGGGTTGAGGATCTCAGCTTCGCTGCCCACCTGAATATCGGCAGCGGTGACCATCCCTGGTCCCTCAGCCTCAACGCGGGCCACTACCTCTTCATCGGTATGGAGTCTGACGATTAGCCCTTTCAGATTCAGGACGATTTCCGTCGTATCCTCAACAACACCGGGAATAGTCGAGAACTCGTGGAGCACTCCATCAATGCGGATGGAGGTCACCGCGGCTCCGGGGAGAGAAGAGAGCAAAACCCTGCGCAGGGAATTCCCTAGGGTAATGCCGTATCCCCGCTCCAAAGGCTCCACTTTGAATCGGCCGTAGTTGCTGCCCTTTTCCAGGGTTTCGATCTTCGGCTTTTCCATTTCAATCATCTAGATACCCTCCTCCTTGCCGAGCAAGAATCATCCGCTAGACGGGTTCCGACGGAGGATCCAACCCGAAATCTCTTGCTGAGGGTTTTGTGGAGCCTACCTCGAATAGAACTCGACAATTAGATGCTCCTGTACGGGAACATCGATCTGATCCCTGGTCGGCAGGGCCAGAATCTCCCCTTGCATTTTGTCCACATCCAGGGTCATCCAGGCAGGCGGCGTGCGACCGACCTCCAGGTTGGCCTTGAACTTATCCAAGTTCCGGCTGCCCTCGCGGACCGCGACCACATCACCTGGGCGAACCTGGTAAGAAGGAATGTTCACCTTGCGTCCATTCACGCTGAAGTGTCCGTGCAAGACTAGCTGTCTTGCCTCAGGACGGGAAGAGGCAAAGCCCAGTCGGTAAACCACGTTGTCGAGCCTAGTTTCAAGAAGCTGCAACAAGTTTTCACCGGTGATGCCCCGCCGCCGAGCTGCTAGATCGTAGTAGCGACGGAATTGTCGTTCTAGTAGGCCGTAGGTGCGACGGGCCTTCTGCTTCTCCCGCAAGTGCAAGGCATATTCGGACACCCGCTTGCGCCCTTGGCCATGCTGACCTGGCGGATAGCCCCTTCGATCCACCGCACACTTGGGCGTATAGCAGCGTTCACCTTTCAGAAACAGCTTCGTGCCTTCCCGCCGGCACAGCCGACAGACGGCACCGGTATATCTAGCCATCACTAATCACCTCCAACTGTCCCTATTACACCCGGCGCCGCTTCGGCGGACGACAGCCGTTGTGGGGTATAGGTGTGACGTCTTTGATCATGGTAACATCCAAACCTGCCGCCTGCAGCTGCCGGATAGCCGCCTCGCGCCCGGAACCGGGTCCCTTAACGTACACTTCGATGTACTTCATCCCGTGTTCCATGGCCGCCCGAGCCGCTTCCTCCGCCGCCATGCCCGCGGCAAAGGGCGTTCCCTTGCGGGAACCCTTAAAGCCCATGTTGCCGGAACTGGACCAGGCCACTACGTTCCCCTGTTTGTCGGTAATGGTCACGATCGTATTGTTAAAGGTCGAGCGGATATGGGCAATGCCGCTTTCAATGTTCTTGCGCTCTCTGCGCCTCGGCCTTGCGCCTCTCCTGGATCTAGCCATCCCTTTTGCCTCCTTTCAACCTACTTCTTTCGCCGTACTCCCACCGTTCGTTTGGGTCCTTTGCGGGTGCGGGCATTGGTCCTCGTCCGCTGTCCCCTGGTGGGCAAGCCGCGCCGGTGACGCAAACCTCGATAGCTGCCGATATCGATCAAGCGCTTAATGTTCATCGCCACTTCCCGGCGCAAGTCCCCTTCCACATGGTACTCCCGGTCGATGGTTTCCCGCAGGCGGGAGATTTCATCTTCGGTCAAATCCCTAACCCGCGTATCGGGATTGACGTTGGTTTTGGCCAAGATCTCATTGGACCTGCTCCGTCCAATGCCGTAAATATAAGTCAGGGCGACTTCCACTCGCTTGTCCCTAGGCAGGTCCACCCCTGCTATTCTTGCCAAGTCCTTTCCCTCCTCTCAAACGCCCTAGCCCTGTCTTTGCTTGTGTTTAGGGTTCTCACAGATCACCCGCACACGACCTTTGCGCTTAATGATCTTGCACTTTTCGCAGATCGGCTTGACTGACGAACGCACTTTCATCTTCGTTTACCCCCTCTAAGGGACCATCTTTCATTTAAAGCGATATACTATTCTTCCCCTCGTCAAATCGTAAGGAGAAAGTTGAACCGTAACCTTATCGCCCGGCAGAATACGTATGAAGTGCATGCGCATCTTGCCGGAAATATGGGCCAAGACTTTGTGCCCATTATCCAGCTCAACTCGAAACATCGCATTCGGCAGCGGTTCCACAACCGTCCCTTGGACTTCGATAACATCATCCCTTGCCATATGTTCACAACCCTCCCCGATGGCGTTGTGTTAAATTCATCAAGGCCTCCCTGATCTCCTCATCGCTGACCGTACCCGCCTCTGCTAGCTTCGCCGCGATTTCCTCGGCGATTAGTTGGTGGACCACCAAGTGTTTGACATTCTTGCGCTTGGGACGATCCATTCCCCGTCCCTGTCCATCAGCCACCAGAGCCGTACCATCGGGAGAGCTGCCCACCACCAAGTACTGCTTGCCTCGATCCCGCCCCGCTGTCGATGTGACCAGTTGACCAGGTCGAACCATAGTAAGCTTCTCCCTCCCGTCCCTTCATTCAGGCCAGCCCGCTTAATTATACCACAACGTCCTCTCCTACCCACTAGAGGGCTGTCAAAATCAATGGCTCCCCTTCGGTAACGGCGACAGTATGTTCGAAGTGGGCGGAAAGGCCCCCATCGAGGGTGTACACTGTCCATTGATCGGGCGCAATCCGCACCCGGTAATCGCTGCTATTGACCATCGGCTCCACCGCCAAGGTCATCCCCGGCTTCAAGACCGGCCCCCGCCCCGGCGGCCCGAAATTGGGCACCTGGGGCTCTTCATGCATGGCCCGTCCAATGCCGTGGCCGACGAAGTCTCGCACCACACAGTAGCCCCGCTCCTCGACAAACCTCTCAATGGCGTGGGAAATGTCCGTGAGGCGATTCCCGGCCACCATCTGGGCAATCCCTTTGTAGAGGGCCTGTTCGGTCACCTCCAGGAGGTCCTGGGCGTGGGGCTCGATCTGGCCCACCGGATAGGTCCAGGCCGCATCGCCGCAGTATCCGTCGACGATCGCACCGATATCGACCCCGATGATGTCTCCTTCTTCTAAGACCCGTTCTCCCGGAATGCCGTGGACCACTTCATCGTTCACCGATGTGCAGATGCACGCCGGGTACCCCCGGTATCCTTTGAAGGCCGGGATGGCCCCTTCCTTCCGGAAGAATTCCTCCACGAGGACATCCAACTCCTTGGTCTTCACGCCCGGTTTGATGTGGGCTTTGAGGAGCTCATGGGCCTGGGCAACGATGCGTCCAGCCCGCCTCATGGAGTCTATTTCGCTTTTCGACTTGAGGATAATCATCCTAGCACCTCGTCCGCCTGCAGCCCCCTTATCTTGCTCAGGATCCGTTGAAACACATCGTCAATGGGGCCTTCCCCGTGGATCTCCAGCAGCAGTCCACGCTCCCGGTAAAACTCAACTAACGGCCATGTCTGCTCTTCGTAAACGACGAGGCGTTTGCGGGCCGTTGGTTCATCATCGTCATCCCTCTTGGCCAGCGGCACTTCACACACGCTGCACATTTCCGTGCCCCCTGGGTAGGTTGCACCACAGCGGGGACAAGTCTTGCGCTCCACGATTCGCCTGACAGCTTCATCGGCAGAGATGATGATATCTATGACCGCATCCAGCTTAAGTTGCATTTCAGCCAACAGTTCGTCAAACATCTCGGCTTGACTTACCGTTCGCGGAAACCCGTCCAATATGAAGCCGTCACGACAATCGTCCTGTTCCAATCTCGCCCTGACGACGGCCAGGACTAGCTCATCGGGAACCAGGTCCCCCTGGTCGATGTGCTGGGCTATCTTTTGGGCGAGAGGCCCCCCTGCCCCTTTGGCGGCGCGGAACATGGCCCCAGTGGAAATATGGGGTATGCCAAACTTCTCCGACAACAGGGCCGCCTGGGTGCCTTTGCCTGCGCCGGGCAAACCCATTATGACAAGACGCACGGCCACATTCCTCCCAACTATGCTCACCCTGCTACTTTAAGAAGCCTTCATAATGCCGCATGAGCAGGTGGGCTTCGATCTGCTTGACCGTATCTAGGGCCACACCCACAGCGATCAGGACGCTTGTTCCACCAAAGTACAGCATTCCGGGAGGCATCCTGGTAATTCCGGCCATGATATAGGGCAGAACGGCCATCACAGCAAGGAACACAGCCCCCACCAGGGTTATCCGCGTCAAGATCCGATCCAGGTACTGGGCAGTCGGGCGTCCCGGCCGCAGCCCGGGGACGAAGCCGCCCCACTTCTTCATGTTATCAGCCACTTCACGGGGATCGAAAGTCACCGCCGTGTAGAAGTAGGTGAAGAACATGGTTAACAGGGCATACAGGATATTATACACCACAGTTCCATATCCCACAACACGGGACAGCCCCTCTAGGGCCGGAATGAACTGGGCCAACGTCAACGGAAAAGCCAGCACCGACGAGGCGAAAATGACGGGGATCACCCCTGCCTGGTTGACGCTCAAGGGAATATGGGTGCTTTGGCCGCCATACATGCGTCTGCCGACAACCCGTTTGGCATACTGGACGGGAATGCGGCGCTGACCCTGCTGGATCATCACCACGCCCGCCACAACCAAGACTGCCAGGAGCAAGAACACGATGAGGCTCAGAGGGCTGATGACGCCCTGGATAACACCCTGGATCGCCTGGACCAACTCGAAGGGCATGCTGGCAACGATGCCCACGAAGATGATCAAGGAGATCCCGTTGCCGATTCCCTGTTCAGAGATTTTCTCGCCCATCCACATCAGAAGCGTTGTGCCTGCCACCAAGGTGACGACGATGAGGACCATATCAAAGGTGCTGCCGGTCGCCAGGACGTTGTAGTTGCGGGCCAGCATCGTGATGCCAAAGGCTTGAATTAGCCCCAGCACCACTGCCCCGTAGCGAGTATAGTTCGCAATCTTGCGCCTGCCTTCAACGCCGCCCTCTTTAGCCAGTTCCTCCAGCTGGGGGATGACGA
>JAAYLE010000043.1 GCA_012522085.1 Bacillota bacterium
GCGATCACAATGAGGGAGCCCATGCCCACGTAGACCAGGGTCGACAGCCACCGGGGGGCATGGAGCCAATAGATCTTCATGAAGATGCCCCCGATGGCGATTAGCCAGACCGTTGCCAACAGGGCCCATCCCCAGATTCCCCATAAAGGCACCAGACAAAAGGGCGTATAAGTCCCCGCGATCAAGATGAAGATCAGGATATGGTCGATCCGGCGAAAAAGCTTAGTCCCTTCCGGGGAGAGGGGCAGGAGATGGTACAGGGCGCTCGCGGTGTACAGGAGGATGAGGCTTGCCCCGAAAACGCTGAAGGAAATGACGTGGCGGATGCCCCGTTCCTGGGCAATGTAAATCAAGATGGGAAGGCCAGCTGCGGATAATAACGCGGCGGCCAGGTGAGTAAAGCCGCTAACCGGCTCTTTAATCTGCATAGGATCACATCCTTAAGGGCTCTGTCCTGATCTTACTTAGGGATTGGCGAAGTTCCTCCTTTGTTTTCACGGGAGCCAGGCAGCGGTCCCCAACGCAAATGAGGGCGCGGTCCTCATCGGACGGCTCTCCTGGGGAAACGACTTTCCCGGGGAGATATTCCCGGCGGGCGATCCGGGCCAGCTCCATGGCCTTCGGTCCTGAAACGACCACCGTGATGCTGCCTTGGGCATAAAGGCGAAGGGCGCTGGCTAGCTCCCCGGCCATGTAGCCGTAGTCCTTCCACCGGGCCAGCAAGTTGCCCAGGATCAGCCCGACCCGCTCCCGGTAGTCCTCCTCTCCGGTGAGGGCATGAAGCTTGAGCAGCGTCAACGCGGCCCCGGCGTTTTCCATGAAGGGCCAGACCGGCCCCAAAAGGCTTTCTTGGGTGTCCCGGAAACAACCGGCCTCATCGTCCCAAAGGCTGCGGCAAGCCCAATCGATGAGCCCCTCGGCCCGATGGAGGAATTCTTCTTTCCCTGTGTACTGAAAGGCCTCCATGAGCCCCGCGGCCAGGGCCGTCTGGTCCTCAAGGAGACCGGCCAGGTGGGGCCCATCGGCGTAGTAATGATACGCGGGGCCACTAGTTAGAGTACACTCATCGAGGAGAAAGGCGAGGGTCCTTTCGGCCTGCTCCGCCAAGTGGGGCTCCTCCAGGACATCGGCCGCGCGGATGAGGCTCGCGCAGGCGAGGGCGTTCCAGTTGACATAGACGGTCCTGTCGACGGGAGGCGGCCCAAGCTTGGCTCTCCCTGCTTGATCGAGGAGGTAGTATTCCTGGTGGGCCTCCTGGCTCCCATAAAAAACCCCTTTGCCCTCATCCCTGAGGGGCCCGAGCAAGAACCGGCATAGGTCCCGGGCAACCCGGGAGAATTCGTCCTGGGCCGTCGCCAGGTAAGCATCCAGGTAGACCCCCAACAGGAGCGCATTATCCTCGAGCATTTTTTCGTAATGGGGGATGGACCAGTCCCTGGTTGTGGAATAGCGGAAAAATCCCCCCTCCACCTGGTCGTACATGCCGCCCTCCGCCATCTCCCGCAAGGTCTTGACGAGGGGTTCGCGAAGCTCATCCCTTGAGCTGCGCACATACTCCTCCAGGAGGAAGCGCAAGACGTAAGGCTGGGGGAACTTGGGCGCCCGCCCGAATCCGCCGTATACCGTATCATAGGCCAAAAGGATCTCCGCCAAGATGGCATCGGCCGCCTCGGGCTGAACCCCGGTCCGCTGCAAAGGTCTTTGTCTCCACAGGCCCCTATCATCCTGGCTCTGGAGGACTGCATCCATCGCCTGGAGCATCTCCTGAGGAGGCAAGTAGGTGGCTCCAGCGATCAAGTTCCCATCGGGGGTGAGAAAGGCTGTTGTCGGCCAGCCGCCCATGTTGTAGCGCCGGTCGATGTCAGGCCGGCGATCGGCGTCCACCCTCACCGGGATGAAATCCTGCTCGATCCTCGCCACAACCTTTGGATCGCTATAGGTCTTCTCATCCATTACGTGACACCAATGACACCAAGTGGCGCTGATGGACAACAGCAAAGGCTTTTCCATCCGCCGGGCATCATCAAAAGCTTCCTTTCCCCACTGCCGCCAGTTGACTCCCAAGCCGCCACCTCCCCCGAAAAGTATGCCCGCGGATTTGGTCAGTTAATCAGGCTGCGCAGCAGGACTATTTCGTCGGCGTACTCCCGGTAGTCTTTCGTCGGCGTTTCCAAGAGGAAGGGAAGGTGCTTCAGATGGGGGGAGTTGATGATTATGGAAAGGCCCTCTTGACCGATATGACCCTTGCCCAGCGGCGCGTGACGATCCTTTCCGGACCCGAGGGGAAACTTGGAATCATTAAGATGGACGGCATGGACTCTTGTTAGACCCACCTTCTGGTCCAGCTCTTCCAAGAGCTGGTCGAGGCCCGCCTGGGTCCGCAAATCGTAGCCGGCCGCGAACAAGTGGCAGCTGTCCAGGCAAAATCCCAGGCTCTCCGGCCAGCCGATGGCTTCTCCCAACCAAGCAAGGTCCTCGATGGTCCCAACTTCCGTCCCCTGGCCCGCCATTGTCTCCAGCAGCAGTTTCGCCCGTCCTGCCCACGGACCGAGGATTTCCTCCAGCAGGGAAGCAATCCGCTTGCGTCCCTCTTCCACCCCCGCACCGAGGTGGCTGCCGGGATGAACCACCAGGAGCTCCGCGCCGCAGGCTTCACAGCGGCTGAGATCTTCTGTCAAGACTAGCCGGGCAAACTCGTAGACTTCATCTTTGGGGCTGGCCATATTCACCGTATAGGGAAGATGGCCCATGATCGGGTAGATGTCCCGCGCGGCCCTTTCTTTTTCCCAGGCGGCCACTTCTTCGGCTCCGATCTCCCGGGCCCTGCCGCCCCGGGGATTGCGGGTAAAAAACTGGAAAGTGTTGGCCTCAATCTCCTCGGCCATCTGGGCTGCGGCAGGGAGGCCGCTGGCGATGGACAAATGGGCTCCAATTCGCAAAATTCCACCCCCAAATGCAGGGAAAATCCCCTGCTCAACGAAAGTACTCCATTATCGGTGGTCAAAGGAGTGGTTCAACTGAAGTCATCCTTTTATGGGCGGGTAGGTTTCCTCAGTTTCATCCATGGCCTTGACCATGCCTTCTTGATGTTTTCATCGCCCCTGTTGATCCTCATCCTGCGGGATTTGGACCTGGACTACGCGGCTTTGGGCACCTTGGTCAGCGTCGCTTTTTTCACCTATGGCATCGGCGCGCTTCCCGCGGGGTTTTTGTCCGACCGATTAGGTCACAAATGGACCATCACCGCGGCCATTGCACTAGCCAGCCTTGGGGCCCTTGTGGGCGGCCTTCCCGGATCCTACCCGACCTTGGCCGTCTCCTTCTTCCTCATTGGCCTGGGAACTAGTTTGTATCATCCCCCGGCGATGGCCCTCCTAGCCCACATTTCAACGCCCGAGAATCGGGGTCTCGCGATGGGGCTTCACGGCGTGGGCAGCAATTTGGTCATGGTCGCAGCCCCCGCTCTAGCCGGTGGGATCGCCACTATTCTCCACTGGCGCGCTGCCTTCCTGTTTTGGGGCCTGGTGGGACTGGCGGCGGCCGCGGTCTTTTGGCGCCTGTTTGAGTCGACCGGCTCCCCCAGCAACACCGAACCAGGACCCCTGGCCGGCCTGGCGGCGATCCTTCAGGATCGGGATTTGGTCCACACTCTGCTCATCGTCTTCCTGCTCACCGGCATCCAGGGGTTCATCTGGTCGGGCACCTTCGCCTACATGGCCACCTACTTGCAGGATGTCCGGAACATGACCGTGGCGGTGTCGGGGATCTTGGCCGGCATCCAGTACGGAGTCGGCGCCTTGGGCCATTTGGTCGGCGGCTACATGGCCGATCGGAACTCCAGGATCTTGCCGGTGGTTATCGGCACAACTGGCGCTTTGATCGGCTTTGGACTGATTCTTCTCCCCAGCAATGCCGCCCTGCTCATCGGCATCTTCATCTTGGGCTTTTCCCTCTTCGTCAAGCAGCCGGCGATGAACACCTTGCTCGCCGATGCCGTCCCCAAGGAAGTTCACGGGCGGCTATACGGCGTCTTTTTCATCATCACCAATACCATCGGGGCCCTGGCCCCCATGTTTGGCGGGCTCATCATCGGCCGGTTCAGCTTCACGGCCTTCTTCCTCCTGTGCAGCGCCATCACCTTTGGCGCTTATCCCCTCATCCTGCTCATGCGCTCGGCCCTCACCGCGAGGGAGGCTAGTCCAAGAACTCCTTGAGGACTTTGCCTAGGCGGGCGCAGCCGGTCTGGAGCTGTTCGAAGCTGGCGTTGGAGAAATTAAGCCGCAAGGTATTCTCCCCGCCGCCCCGGGCGAAGAAGTAGGCGCCGGGAACAAAGGCCACTTTTTCCTCGACGGCCCTGGGGAAAACATCGATAGCCGATATGCCCTCGGGGAGCGCCACCCACAGGAACAGGCCGCCATCGGGTTTCACCCACTTGGCACCGGCGGGGAAGTGCTCCTCCAGTCCCGCCAGCATCAGATCCCGTTTGGCCTTGTAATCCTGGCAAATAGTCTCGATATGGCCGGGGAGCAGCCCCTGGGCCAGGAATCTTTGGACGATCCGCTGGGACAGGTTGCTGGTGTGGACATCGGCCCCCTGTTTCCCGATGACCATTTTCTGCCTGACTTCAGGGTTGTTGACAACGGCATAGCCGGTCCGCAGTCCCGGGGCGATGATCTTGGAGAAGCTTCCTAAATAGACTACCCGTTCGGGGTCGAAGGTCTGCAAGGCCGGCACCCGCTCGCCGCTGTAGCGCAGATCCCCGTAAGGATCGTCTTCGATGACATAGCAGTCGTACTTAGCGGCCAGTTCGGCTACCTTCCGCCTGCGCTCCACAGGGTAGGTGATCCCCGTCGGGTTGTGGAAGGTGGAGATTAGATAGATGAGTTTTGGCCGATGCTCCTTAAGAGCTTCCTCCAAAGCCTCGGGGTCATACCCCTGTTCGTCTCCTTTGACGGGAATGAGCTCGGCTTCGTAGCTGCGGAAGATCTGGATCGCAGCAAGGTACGTAGGCTCCTCGACGATGACCCGATCCCCTGCATCCAAAAAGGCCTTGCTCATCAGATCGAGCCCCTGCTGGGATCCGCTCAGAACCAGGACCTGGTCGGGCGAGGTCTCTATCCCCTTCACTTTGACCCAGTTGGCAATAGCGTCCCGCAAAGGCCAGTAGCCTTCGGTGGTGCCATACTGGAGGCACCGACAGCCGTCCTCAGTCAGGATTTCCCCCGCAATCCTATTGATCGTTTCTACTGGAAAGGAGCTAGGTGCAGGCAGCCCCCCAGCGAAGGAAATCACTTCCGGACGCTCCGTCACTTTCAAGATTTCTCGGATTGCGTTGCTGCTGGCATGCCACATCCGCTTAGCAAATCGATTCTCAGCCACGCTGACTCCTCCATTCTTTATCCAAAAAAACCCCTCGAAAAAGGGAAATATTAAGAGTGTATTCGCCTTTGATGTTAAGACTCCTGCCAGCAGATCGCAAACTAGCCAACTTACCCATATTTGTGGATGACAAAGCCCCGCATCCGCGGGGCT
This sequence comes from Bacillota bacterium, assembly GCA_012522085.1. Classification (GTDB taxonomy): domain Bacteria; phylum Bacillota; class Limnochordia; order JAAZLZ01; family JAAZLZ01; genus JAAZLZ01. Next base: position 5,533 of record JAAYLE010000043.1, read on the forward strand.
TTGCAGGAA
>JAAYLE010000044.1 GCA_012522085.1 Bacillota bacterium
AAAGGAAGGGAAGGGTTAATATGGTAAAAGTGAACAAGGTAGTCCTTGCCTACTCCGGCGGCCTTGACACCTCTGTCATCATCCCTTGGCTCAAGGAAAATTACGACTGTGAAGTGATTGCCGCCTGCGTTGACGTGGGACAGAGGGAAGAACTAGAGGGCCTGGAAGAGAAGGCCCTGAGCAGCGGTGCGAGCAAGTGCTACATAATCGATGCCCGGCAGGAATTCATCGAAGACTATATCTATCCGACGATGATGGCCGGGGCGGTTTATGAAGGCGAGTACCTCCTCGGGACTTCCTTCGCTCGGCCCATCATCGCCAAGAAGCAAGTGGAGGTTGCCCGGAAGGAGGGGGCTGATGCGGTGGCCCACGGCGCAACGGGGAAAGGAAACGACCAGGTGCGCTTTGAGCTCACCTACAAGGCCCTCGCGCCCGACCTGAAGGTCATTGCCCCTTGGCGGATTTGGAATATTACCTCCCGGGAAGATGCCATCGATTACGCTACTGAGCGGGGCATTCCCGTCCCCGTGTCGAAGGCCAAGCCCTACAGCATGGACCTTAACCTGTGGCATTGCAGCTACGAGGGAGGAGTGCTGGAAGACCCGTGGCAGGAGCCCGATGATGAGATGTTCCGGTTGACCCTCGATCCGGTCAAGGCCCCAAGTGAGCCCGAGTATCTGGAGATCTCCTTTGAACGGGGCCGTCCGGTGGCCCTGGATGGACGGGAGTTGGACAGCATCACTTTGATCGAGCGGTTGAATGCCGCGGGCGGTCGCCATGGCATTGGCCGGATCGATATTGTGGAAAACCGTCTGGTGGGGATGAAATCGCGGGGCGTTTATGAGACTCCCGGCGGGACGATCTTGTACGCTGCCCATCGAGCTTTGGAGCAGCTGACCTTGGATAAGGACACCATGCACTACAAGCAGCTAATCGCCCACCGGTATGCTGAGCTGGTATACAACGGGCAATGGTTCACCCCCCTGCGGGAGGCCCTGGATGCCTTTGTCCGGGTCACCCAAGAGACGGTCACGGGGACCGTGCGTTTGAAGCTGTTCAAAGGTTCGGTAACCGTTGTGGGACGCCAGTCGCCCTATTCCCTCTACAGTGAGGAGCTTGCTACCTTTGGGGCTAGTTCCTACGACCATAAGGACGCCCAAGGCTTTATCAACCTGTTCGGGCTGCCTATCAAGAGTCGGGCCCAATTGGAGGCCAAACGTTCGGTCAAGGAGGACTAGAGATTGGCGAAGCTTTGGGGGGGCAGATTCAAGAAACAAACAGCCCCGGCTGTTGACCATTTTCACTCATCGATCAGCTTCGATTGGCGCCTTTACCCCTATGATATTCAAGGCAGCAAGGCCCATGTCCGCATGCTGGGAAGGCAAGGGATCATCACCCCTGAGGAAGCCCAGGCCCTCGAAGAAGCCCTGGATGAAATCTTGGCCGATATCGAAGAGGGACGGGTGGAGCTGTCGGAGGGGGCAGAGGACATCCATATGAATATCGAGGCGATCCTCATCGAGCGGACGGGGGATCTTGGCCGCAAGCTGCACACTGCCCGCAGCCGGAACGATCAAGTGGCCCTTGACACACGATTGTATGTTCGCGAGCACATCCAGCTGATCATGGCCGAAATTCGCCGGCTGCAACAGACCTTGCTGGCCAAGGCGGAAGCGAATCTCGATGTGTCCATGCCCGGCTACACCCATCTCCAGCCGGCCCAGCCGATTCTCTTTGCCCATCATTGCCTGGCTTACTTTCACATGTTCCAGCGGGACTGGGAGCGGCTGGCCGACTGCCTGGAGCGGGCTAACCTCTGTCCCTTGGGAGCGGGGGCGTTGGCGGGAGTCACCTATCCCATCGACCGGGAGATGGTGGCGGGGGAGCTTGGCTTCCGGGGCATTGTGCCCAACAGTCTCGATGCTGTCTCCGATCGGGACTACATCCTGGAGTTTTTGAGCGCGGGCTCGATCTTGATGATGCACCTTAGCCGCTATTGTGAAGAAATCATCCTGTGGGCCAACCCTTCCTTTGGCTTCATCGAACTAGATGATGCCTACTCCACCGGGAGCAGCATCATGCCCCAGAAGAAAAACCCCGATGTGGCCGAGCTCATCCGGGGCAAGACTGGTCGGGTTTACGGAAGTCTGATGGGGCTGTTGACGACGATGAAAGGGCTGCCCTTGGCTTACAATAAAGATATGCAGGAGGACAAGGAGGCCTTGTTTGATGGGGTCGACACGGTCCTCAGCTGTTTGGCTGTGTTCATCCCGATGATCGAGACGATGAAGATCAACCGGGATGCCATGGCCGAGGCGGCCTCCATTGGCTACTTGAATGCGACGGACATGGCGGATTACTTAGTCCAAAAGAAGGGGCTCCCTTTCCGTAGTGCCCACTCCTTAGTGGGTCAACTGGTCGCCTATGCGATCGATAAGGGAGTAAACCTCGAAGAGCTTTCCCTCGCTGAAATTCGCGCCATCGCCCCCATGGTCGATGGTGACGTTTACGAACACTTGACGGTGGAGGGCTGCCTTGCAGCCCGAAGCAGCGCTGGGGGTACCGCCCCCCGGGAAGTTGCAGCTGCCCTGCAAAGGGCGTGGACCATGTTGGAAGAAGAGACATGGGAAAATCCTGGGCGTGGAGGTGTTGACAGGTGCAAGAGTTGTGGCAGCACCGGGTGAAAGAGGCCCTTGATTCCCCAATTAGGGGCAGAGTGCTATCGGCCTTCAATACCAATGTGGATGCCATCGTCCATGTCACCCCAGCGAAGATGGCGGAGTGGATGCAGAATTGGGATCTGACCAAGGTGGCGGAGCTTTCCATCGGGGATATCGATG
>JAAYLE010000045.1 GCA_012522085.1 Bacillota bacterium
CAAGGAGGATCAACAAAAGCAGGCTCAAGGTGATGGCCAGCTCAACCATGGCCTGACCTTCCTCCCGGCGCACCATTTGCTAGATGCCTCCTCCATACAAAGCAGCGAAGGCCCCAACCATCAGGGCCACCCCGTAGGGGATCGTCTTCGGCCGAAAGAAAAAGTATTTTCCCACCAAAAGGGCCCCAACGGCCAGAACTCCTCCGGCCAGGGCGCCATAGAGGAAGGCCCACAGAACAAAAAGTGGGCCTTTCAAGGCTCCGATCGCGGCCAGGAGCTTCACATCCCCCGCGCCCATGCCTCCGAGCAGAAAAGGAATGAAGAGCAGAGCCCCCCCAAGGAGGAGGCCCTGGAGGGAGTCGGCGAGTCCCTCCAGTCCCCCGGCGATGAAGCCCATCACCAGGCCCAGCCCCATCAGTCCGAAAGTTAGCCAATTGGGAATTTTGCGCCTGGCCAGGTCCCATCCCCCAGCCAGCAATACGCCAAGGATCAATGCGGCATCCGTCATCTGTCTCTCCCCGCTTCTTAAGATGTGGGAAGCGGGAAGCGTCCCCCGTGGGAACAGCCGCCACATTCCCACCACTCGCTTCCCGCTTCACACCTCCTAAGAAAGGGTTAGGTGGTGATCATACAACGATTTGCCTCTAAGAAATGTCCGTCACCCAGCCACCTACTCACTTGGCAGTTGCAGCTTCTCGTTAACCTTTTCAAGCATCCCGTCGAGTCCACCGCCAAGAGCCTGCCACGCTCCAATCGCCGCCACAGCCACCAGCGCCAGAATCAACCCGTACTCCACCATTCCCTGTCCTGCTTCCTCCGAGACAAGACGCCGCCAGATGCTCATCAAAATCCCTCCTTGAAGGTTGTCCCCACGATGCCCTCTATGCGAAAACCCACTTCCGAGGCCGCCGGAAGTGGGCGAAAAAGAAACCTTCGGCGGCCCGACTGCCATGGCCCCTTAGGGCTTTAGGCTCGTAGCTTTGCGTCCCCGCCTTTCGGAGGGTTTGCCTTTGTCGTGGGAAATCTTCTGTTTGTGGGTATAGGTTAACACGTTTGCGAAGATGTTGCTATGGGCCCGAGGTCCCATTTATCTAGGACTCAGGTCCTAATCGAGGTTGACGAGACCCTGTTTGATGGCGTAGACTGCCGCCTGGGTGCGATCGGTCAGGTCCAATTTGCGGAAGATGCTGCTGATGTGGTTCTTGACTGTTTTCTCGCTGATGTAGAGGGAGACGGCGATCTCTTTGTTGCTCATCCCCTGGGCAATGCAGCAGAGGACTTCCTTCTCCCGGGGGGTGAGCTCTTCTCCCGGGGATGGGTCATCTTCTGCAACCGATGACCGCTGAAGGGTTGAAAACAACTTGGTGATCAGGTTTGGAGGCAGGAATGCTTCCCCGCGGTAGACCCGGCGGATGGCCTCCACCACCCGGACGGGCTCGGTGTCTTTGAGAAGATAACCTTGCGCTCCTTCCTTGATGAGCTCCCGCAGGTATTCTTCATCATCGTGGATGGTCAGGCCGATGATGCCGACGTGGGGGAGCCGGCGATGAAGCTTGCGGGTCGCCTCAAGGCCGTTGACCACCGGCATGTTGATGTCCATGAGGATTATGTGGGGTCTTAGCTCAACGGCCAGCTCCAGGGCCTCCCGACCGTTGCCCGCTTCCCCCACCACAATGATGTCTTCTTCCATCTCCAAAATCCGAGCCAGGCCCTGCCTAAACAGGGCATAATCATCAACGATGAGCACCCTGATGGGTTCCATCCTTGATCACTCCTTAGCTAACGGCACCCTCACCCGAACCCTAGTCCCCTGTCCGGGAGCCGATGTCACCTCCAAGTCCCCGTCCACAAGCTCGGCCCGCTCCCGCATGCCAAGAAGCCCGAAGCCGTCCAGGCCGCCCGTTTCGGAAGGTGTAAAGCCCCGGCCGTCATCCTCCACCACGAGGGTGACGGCGAAGGGAGCAAACTCAAGACGCACGCGGATCGCCTTGGCCTGGGCATGCTTCCTGGCGTTGTTGACCGCCTCCTGGGCCAGCCGAAACAGCGTCACCTCCTGATTTAGGTCCAATCGGACCTCTTCCCCCAGGATCACCAGCTCCACCGGCAGACCAAGCCGATCCCTGAGGTCCTCCAGGTAGCGGCGAAGGGCGGGAACCAGGCCTAAGTCATCCAGGGCCATGGGCCGAAGGTCGAAGATGATGCGTCTGAGTTCAGTCAGACTGCCCTTGGCCGTCTTCTTCAGTTCGCCCAGCTCTTTGACGGCCTCGTCAACGTCCTGGTCCAGCAGCCGCTCGCATATCTCCATCCGGAGGACCAGATTCGCTAGGGACTGGGCCGGTCCATCGTGGATCTCCCGGGCCACCCGCTTTCGTTCTTCCTCCTGGGCTTTGATGATTCTATTGGCCATTTCGCTCTTTTGCTTCCAGTCGGCCAGCATCTTAGTTGCGCCTTCCAAGTCGCCCAGGAGATATTCCATGGCCGCCCCCACCCGGGAGACAATCCCATCGGCCCTCTCTGCCAGGTCGGCGATGTTGATCAGGGCCCTTTCCAGCTCATCCCGCCGCCGCCGCAGGAGGGCCTCCCGATCCCGGGCTGCGGCCAGCTGGGACATCAGCCGATGGGCCGTTTCATAGGCGTCCTTGATCTCTTGTTCGCTGTAACGATAGAAGTCCCTGTTTACCTGAAGCAGGCGCAGCCTGGCTCGTCTAGACTTGGGCTCCAGTTCGTCAACTAGGGCAACGGCCGCGGCCGTTTCCGCCCGAACGGACTCGAACTCCTGCTGCAAACGCCGGTACTCATTCCAGGCCGCATCGGCAATTTGAAAGACCTCTTCCTTGCCGTGTCTGAGGGCCTGGATCGTCTCCCGGAGAATATCTTCAATGGCTCGATAATTCTGTCCAGACGAGAACTCACCCATTGCGCCACCCCTATTTAAGAACAAGTGAACTTTTCTCCATGGAAGTCGGCAACTCCTGCGAAGATTCCCAGTCCCTGGCGGCACTGCCCCTCGGGTTTGACTTTCAAAAACACTCCCCGAGAGGGGTCCGACCAGAGAGACAGCGCTAAGACCCGCAGCGATTGGCATGGAGCCTGCAATTGACAACACCACGGGAGTACTCGTCTAGCGGCGTACGGCGTAATGGATATCGAGACTCATTTGTGTCAAATAACAACGTCTCCGTTCTTGAGTTAGAAGTGCGCAGTCTACCATTGGAAAAAAAGCGTGATTCTGCGACCCACGCTACTTAGGTCAAGCTCCCCGAGAGTATACGTGAAGAAGCGCACTTTCTCGACAATACAACGGTAGCAACTCTTATAAACCTCTGATAGAATAAATCTATCATTTTCTCCTAGTAATACCACCATCAGGCCTCAATGTAAATTGCGTACTTTGTCGAAGACGGGCGGAAGCGAGGTGAGTTTTTATTACACTAAATAGGGTTGATACTCGTTCCTAGGAGGCAAGACAGATGGAATATGAATCCTTTCTAAAGAATAACCTGCGGTTAAGGAA
>JAAYLE010000046.1 GCA_012522085.1 Bacillota bacterium
AAAAGGACGCGGCAGGGCGCAACCGCCCGTGCTGAACCCTTGACCGGACAGCTGTACCACCGTCGTCGATTCTAGTTTCCTGGAGGGAGATGTCATTACTGTGGAAGAAGCCTGTTTAACGCGGCCGATTGACGGGCACAGGAGTGTGTACTATAATATTGGTGTTCGCCAAGATGGATCGTAAGTTGCGCCGGAGTGGGGGAACGGCAGACCCGGGGGACTTAAAATCCCCTGCTCGCAAGGGCGTGCGGGTTCGAATCCCGCCTCCGGCACCAATAGAATGGAGATGCAATAAAGGGACTCGCAAGAGTGAGTCCCTTTTTTGATGCCGCTCGTTCCGGCGGGAGGATTTCCAAGACTCTTAGCTCCTCTTGCGCCTGTCTTTTTCCGTTAAGGATAGAAACAACAATAATCCCACTCCGGCCAAAGAGAAGACCATCAAAGTTGCTACGGCCGGGTGCTGCTCACCGGTGGCGTACCGGGTAATCAGGGATGAAAACAGGGCAAACAAGAGAAGACCCACGGACAAGCCGTACAGAAGGGCCCTGAGCCTGGACATCGGATGCCTCGCCTTGGTCTCCCTCGTCAGCAGCCCGTAGGTCAGCAAGGCCCCGCCGACGACGATGAAGATTCCAGGGCCGGCTGTCGCCACCGGATCTTCCGCGGGCATGACATACATCATCACCACCGTAAACAGGCCAAACATGCAGAGCAAAACGCCGCCGATGATACCGGCGATGGACCAGCCATCGATCCGACCGGCCGCCCAGTCCCCTTGCGCCCGGCGCAGGTCATCCACCAGCGCGCTCAGGTCCCCTAGGGAAATGATCGCTTCCCTAAAGGCTTCATCTTCTTCCATGCCCTGCGCCTGGTAATCGCTTATTTTTTCCAACAAATTGGTGGTCAACTCTTCTTTGAGATCGGCCAGCTGACGACTATCGCCCCCGCCTGCGAGAACGCTGTTGAGGTAGTTTTCAACTCTCTGCCTAAGCACCCTTAAGCTCCCCTTTGATCATTTTGTCGAGGATGTCCTTAGCCAACTCCCACTCTTTGGCCCGCTGCTGGTAATATTCCCTTCCCGCATCAGTGATTCGGTAATACTTCCTCCGCCCGCCCTGGGTCTCATCACCCCAATAGGAGGAGATGAGATTCTCCCCCTCCAGACGTCGGAAAGCTGTGTACAGCGTTGCTTCCTTCAGTTGGTACCTGTTCCCGCTAAGTTCGATTATCTGCTTGAATATCCCGTAGCCATAGCTGTCACCCTGCCGCAGGATGTTCAGGATGATTGTGTCGGTATGTCCCCGAATTAAGTCCGTGGAAATGGGCCCGGCCATATTACCTCACCGCCTTGGGTATATCATATGCAAGATTACTATGTCTGTCAAGGTAATTTCGCGAGCCTAGGCGAGGCTTCCCTCGCAGGAGCGTTTGATATGCCCTCAGGGACCATCTTTCCGGGGAATCTTTCTGACGATACAGGAACTTCGACCCTTTAGAGCTAAGTATTTCCTTTAATACTAGTCGCCCCATATTCGCAGGGGACAAGTCAACGGTACGAGGAACAATGACCCTATGAAAGCGCTAACCATTATTCTATTGCTACTTTGCCTAATCACTCCCCCTGCCCCAGCAGCCAAGGCCGTTGAGGTCACCCGGGATGTATATCGGCTAAGTCCCTACATGGAAGTGCTGCCCGATCCCAGGGGAGAGTGGAGCTTTGCTGATGTGTCAGGGGACATGGGCCCAGCTTTCAGCAAGCTCACCAAAAAGGATCCTAATTTCGGCTACAGCCGCTGGCCCTATTGGGTGAGGATTGACTTCGATGAGCAGCTGGATGTGGACGAGGCTTGGATCTTGGAGATTGCCAATCCCCGCCTGCAGGGCATCGATCTGTATATTCTCCACGGCGGTTCATGGCATCACATCGAAGCCAAGGGAAGCAACCTGTCCCAAAGGAGAACGAGCCTCGTCGACGCGGGCTTTGTTTTCCGGCTTCCCCCGGCAACGGCTAAGTTGACACTCTACGCTAGGATCGTAGCCAACGGCTCCATGGACTTCCCGATGAACTTGTGGTCCTTTCATGCGTTCACTCGCTACGTTCACCACATCCAAATCTTCTGGGGGATATACTACGGCCTCATCCTGGCCATGATCGTCTACAACGCCTTCCTTTTCTTGTCGACGAAGAGCGTCAGCTACCTGCATTACGTCCTGCTGACGGCCAGCATGGCCTTGTTTCAAATTGCCGACAGCGGGCAGGGATATGCCTATTTCTGGCCCGGGCATCCTTGGTGGGATCAAAGGTGCGTCGGCATTTTGGCGGGCCTGACCTTGACCATGACCATTCTCTTTTCCCGAAGCTACCTGGACACAAAAAACACCCACTGGAAACTTGACCGGATCCTGTGCCTTTGCCAGTGGTCTGGTCTGGGAGTCTCCCTGGCCGGCTTATTTCTCCCCGCCGGCTCGACCATCAGAATCGCCATTTTCCTTGCCTTCCTCAGCTTGCCCATCCTGGGAGCGATGACAATAATGCGCATTAGACAAGGATTCCAACCTGCCTTGTTTTATGCAGGAGCCTTCCTGGCCCTCTATTTGGGGGGGACAATGAGCGCCTTTCGGTACCTGGGCCTGCTGCCCACCAACTTCGTCACCAGCAATGGCCTCAAGCTCGGGTACATATTGGAGGCCATGATCTTGTCCTTAGGCGTAAGCTCGTACATCAGCATGCTGCAAAGGGAACGGATGGAAGAACAACACCGCCTCGAGCTCTTAGAGACCCTGTACGAGAGCACAAGCAGCTTCCTTGGCACATTGGAGCTGAGCAAAGTTGTCGACCTAGTCCTCCGGGCGGCTTTGCGTCTGACGGGACACGAGACAGGCCTGATATTCCTCAAGAACGACTCCGGCTTTGTCATTGAGGCCTTAGGACCGGGCCTGAGCAGCGATCTGCGGGGCAAATCCCTTACCTCATTCCAGCTCGCTAATCGGGCAACCCAGGCAAGGGACGCTAACCTCTCGCCGTACGGTCTTGCCGGCAGGGCCAGATCCCTATTGGTGATGCCCATCGCCCATGCCGACAGACTCTTGGGCGGTATTGTGCTCTTCAGCCAGGAGGATGCTTTCCTCACCAAATCGGACCTCCATCTAGTCGAAATCGGTCTGAAACAAGGGGGCAGCGCCATTGCCAGCGCCCTTCGCTACGACGAGAAAAGCAAACAGGCCGCCATCGACGGCCTGACAGGCGTTTTCAACCGCAAACACTTATTGGAGCTTGGGCAGCTTGCCTTCTCCCAGTCTAAAGAGGAAGGCCTTCCCTTGTCCTTCATCATGGTGGACATCGATCATTTCAAGAATGTGAACGACCGCTACGGCCATTCCGTTGGCGACCGGGTTCTGCAGCATCTAGTCAACCGCTTCAATCAGATCATCAGAAAGACGGACATCCTCGGTCGCTACGGGGGAGAGGAGTTTGGCATCATCCTCAAGGATGCGAACCCCAAGGAATCATGGCTGCTAGCCGAGCGCCTGCGCAGAGCCGTCGAACAGAATCCCCTGGCCATTGGGGATCTAGTCCTGCCGATTACCATCAGCCTCGGAGTAGCATCCCTGGAAAACGACCACAGTCTAGCCGACCTCATTGACAGGGCCGACAAAGCCATGTACCGGGCCAAGGCCAAGGGAAGAAACCGGGTGGAGCTAGGCTAAGCTAAAGACGCTGTCAAGGAGGGCGTCTAAGATCCCCGATTCACTGATCCGCACGCGAGTGAATCCCAAAAGATCCATCACGTGCTCGAGGATGCGCGCTCCGGGGACGATGATGTCTGCCCTGGCCGGGTCCAGTCCCGGGACTTTCCGCCGCCAGTCAAGGGGCAGGTCCGCCAGGAAAGATCTGAGTCCGCTTAGGGTCTTGCGGGACAGTTCATGTCCGTGCACCCGGCGAACATCATAATCAACAAGCCCCAAATCGACGGCCGCCAGGGAGGTGGCCGTCCCACCGGTAGCCAGCAGCTGGCCGGCATCGGGCAGGAAGGTCAAGGGCTCCTTGAACAGGCCCAGGTCCCTCTCCCCTTCGGCAGCCTTCACCGCTCCCAGGGGGACGCTGACCAAGATAGGCTGGCCGTGGGGAAGTCCCACCGCAACTTCCGTAGAGCCGCCGCCAACATCGATCACCGCTGCCAAGCCGCCGCCATCCATGCCCCGCAGGGCGCCGCGAAAAGAAAGGAGGCCTTCTTCCCGGCCCGAGATGACCTGGACATTGATGCCCAGTTCGGCAAGGACCTTAAGGCATTCATCACCATTGCCCGCCTCCCGCACCGCGCTAGTGGCCACAGCCCGCACTTCGCGGACGGCAAACTTGTCAAGAAGATGCGCGACCTCCTGGCCAGCCTCCCGGAGCCGGGCCAGGGCAGCCGGTGATATGAGTCCGGTGGTTCCCAGCCCTTCTCCCAGCCGGATCGACCAAAGCCCCCGGTAGAGGGCATGCCAGCCCTTCCCCTTCTGCCCCTGACCAATGAGGATCCGCAGCGAATTGGTGCCTATATCGAGGGAAGCTGCCCGGAGACAGTCGGAGTCAAGGGCGACCATTTCATGGGCTTGGACCTTGTTGGGGGAAATAATGATGCCGTCGACGGGACTTACAGCCTCCCCGTGACAAATCAGGCAGGAATGGGCACATTTCCCAAGGAGGTGGCGATTGCTCATCAAAAGGCCCTGCACCCAAGCCCCAACGGGGTTTTGCTGCTCCATCAGCCAGTCGGCGTAATGGGCATGGAGGCACTTGATGCCGCCCGGAGAGGTAGTTCCGCCCACCCCTTGGTCAACGAGCATCCGATACATTTCAGGGGATGATCGGAAAAGCTCCCACCGCTCCCGCCAGGACATTAGCCCTTGACGGCGAAGGGCATAGCGAGCATGGGTGGAACCTAGATTGTCCCATCCTTGGCGGGCGGCCAGCCCGACTCCGCCCTGCCCCTCCAAAAACCCGATGGCCCGCCGGAGCAAAGGACAACTCAGCCACCAATTGGTCGGGAAAAAGCCGCCGGACACAGCGAGAGGATGGGTGACGATCACCCCGGGACGACCTTGGAAACAACGGCAGGCGATCCCGAGCAAGCCCCGAGGGGGCCTGCTTAGCTGCCGGTTGATGATCCTCATGTCCAAGGGGCTGATATTGCGGTCCATGTCCATCCTCCAAAAAGAAAAGCACCCCACCGGATGCTTTCTCTTCAAAATCTATTTACTCGGTTCCTCAAAATCCCCGAGGGCCAGCTCCCCGTCCTCCTCGTTTGGCCTCCAGACTTCGCCTCAGATCCTGCTGCCTTTCATCACTTTCCTTCAGGAAACGGGCCAGTCGATCCTCGAAGGACTTCCGGCTTCCTCTTGTACGGGGTGAACCGTTGTAATTTTTGTCCACACGCTTAATGGACAACCCGATCTTCCCATCGGAGACATTGATTACCTTGACCTTGACAATGTCATTCTCTTTAAGGTAATCGTTGATGTCCTTCACATAAGCGTCCGCCACTTCGGAAATATGCACTAGGCCTGTCTTTCCGTCGGCAAGTTGAACAAATGCACCAAAGTGGGTGATACCTGTAACTTTCCCCTCAACTATGCTGCCGACCTCAATGGTCATACGTCGATAAGAGCCTCCTCTTAGTATTTGCCTTCGGACTGGCTAGGCATATTATATCCCACGCCCGCAAAGGGTGTCAACAGCAAAAAGCCCGCCTCACGGCCCGTCATCCTCAGTCGGTTCGGCAATGTAGAAGATGGTCTCGCCCGGTTTGACCAGTCCCAGCTGCCGCCTGGCCACTTCCTCAACGTGTTCGGGACTGGTCAATCGCTCAAGTTCAAGCTGCAGCTGTTCGTTGCGAAGCTCAATGGCCGCGATTTCCCCCTCTATCCGAGCCAGCTCCCTCCGCAAAGCGACTATGGTCAGGAAGCTGCGTCCATAAAGGAAGCCGGTAACCATCAATAAGCCCAGCAGGGCGACTACCAGCGGGGTGAGGGAATTCATCCGATAGACCCGGCGGCCGCTTCCCATAGGATCACCTCAAGGCTACATTCGAGGGAACGGACCTAGATTCCTCCACCAGCCGCTCAGGGAGCTTCGCCGCCGCCAAGATCGCCGCCCCAAGGGACCGTCTTGCAGAAAGACCACTGCTCCCGCCACTAGATAAACGGGCAGGCTGACTAGAGCAAAGATCGCCCGCAGGATCAGATAGATCCCCGATCCAGACAGCACCGCCAAGGAGATCAGTCCATGGACCATGAAGGGGCTGATGACGACGAAGTAGAGGAAGAGGCCCAAGAAAAAGCCGACGGGCACATAGAAGCGAAGCTCCCCCCAATTGCCGGTCAGGAGAATCCAAATGGTGCATGGCGTCGCAACTAACCAGAAGAAGGCATCGAACAGCGCGGTGAGTACAGCCCCGGGGCGGGCAAAGCCGCGAAAAACCCGGTAGACGTCAAAGAGTCCCCCCAGGAAGACCCCCGCTGCGATGACGGTGAGAAAGGCGCTCACTTGAGTACCAAGGGAATGCAAGTTCTTCTCCCCCTTGCCGCATCTTTCCCTCTATGCTATGCAGCAAGGCGGATCTTTGTTACTTGAGCAGCCTGCCAAATAAGCCTTTCCTTTTGCTCCCCGGTTCGGCCGTGTACTCGAGGGACTGGATGAAGCCCTCGATGATGAGGCTGCCCACGTCCACGTTAAGCTCCTTGACGTGGAGCTGCCGCCCCCGGATTTCCAAGACTCCCGCTTCCGTCTCCAGGATGGCTTCATGTTCATCGAAGCTTTCGACGTTGATTATGCCGTCGACAGTGAGCCGCTCCCGGTTAAGGAGAACGACTTCGTGGTTGGCGAGCTTCTTATCCTCCAAAAAAAGCACCCCCTTCATAGTCACGGGACTACCTCCCATAATACCTATGAAGGGAACTGCTGCCTTTATGCCTAGTCCCACAGCTTCTGGATTTCAATGTCGTTGAAGAAGAACTGGACTATCTCCTCCGGGGACTTGCCCTCCTTGGCGAACATATAGGCATCCCACTGGCTCAGTCCCACGCCGTGGCCATAGCCTGTTCCTTCGATGACCAGCATGTCCTGGTCAACCTCCAGTTTGCTCACCCGGGTCGATTTCATTTTGTCGGCACCTAGAGCCAGCCGGAAGGCAGTCCCGTCCATGACCACTTTGTTGCCCCCGGAATGGACGATTTCCACCTTGGTGATCCGGTCGGTCGGCCCTTTCTCCAGGATCTGAATTCCATCGATCGTCCCTTGGACTCCTCGGTCGGCCAAAGCCCGCTGGACATCGGACAGCGGAAACTCGGCGCGCCAACTTTTCACCTCGGCGGGAGCATGCTTATTCTCGGGAACCATGACGCTCTTGATGTAGGGAGGCTCTTCCTCTTTGAAGGTGAGACCCTCTTTGGCAGTGGCCGTCTGTCCGCCGCTGTAGGAATGGAACCAAGCCCGCACGTAACGATTATTATAAGTCATGACCTCTCCGCGGGTCCGCTCGACGGCCTCTTTAATCGTCGGGGTAATGGCCTGCGGATTGTAAGCCTGGGCCTGCTCTACATCGGTAGAGATATCGGTGCCTGTCTCGGCCTTGGTGCCGCCTCTGCTGAGCAGCTCCATGGTGAAGCTGCGGGCCAAAATGGCCTGGGCCGCATAGGCCTCCACCGGCCAGTCCGGATACATCTCTCCCGCCACCACCCCCTGGATGTATTCTTCGATGGGCATGGTCTTGCGCTCGCCCGTTTCTTTGATGAACACGGAGATTTCCGGCTCTTTATCCAGCTTGCGGGCTACGTTCCCCTCAGGCCCCGGCCATCCAACCAGGGCAAACAGCCCTCCCGCAACCAACAGCAGCGCCGCCAACCAGTACTTCCTATCGAACCTTCCCACCATACTCGCCCCGCTTCCTTCAGGAATTCTGCCGTTAGTTTGTAGTGCCAAGGGAGATTTATGCAGGAAAAAGGGCCCTGATAATGGGAAAAATCCCGGCAACAGGCAGGATTCAGTGGGGGTTTAGCGAATATAATCCACCGAAATCCAATGGAGGAGGGGTTTGATTGAATAAGAGTGACCTGGTCGCAATGGTTGCTGAAAAGGCTAACTTGACCAAGAAGGTAGCAAGTCAAGCCGTCGAGGCAACGCTCGCATCCATCGGCGATGCCCTGTCCAACGGCGAGAAGGTAACCCTTGTTGGCTTCGGGACCTTTGAAGTACGCCATCGCGCGGCACGGAAAGGAGTCAATCCCGCGACCGGCGAACCCATCGACGTCCCTGCTTGCAAAGTGCCGGCGTTCAAGGCGGGGAAGGCATTGAAAGAGGCAGTTAAATAGGAGTAAACTGGCCCGTCGCCGGAGGGTCTAATCAGACGGCGGGCCTAACTAGGCTTTACTCCCGCTCTTTGGCCGACTCCCAAAGGAGATCTTGTTCGTCCAGGGATAAATCGGCAAGTTCCTGGTTCTTTGTTTGCGCGTCCTTTTCCATCTGCCGAAAACGGCTGCTGAATTTCTGGTTGGCCCGGTGAAGGGCTACTTCTGGATCAATCCGATAGAAACGGGCCAAATTGACCAGGGTGAACAGCAAGTCCCCGAATTCTTCCTCCAAAGCCGATTCATCCCCTGCCTGAAAGGCCCGTTGGACTTCTTCCCACTCCTCCTCGAGCTTCTCTAGGACCCCTTGGACATCGGGCCAGTCAAAGCCCACCATGGCGGCCTTCTGCTGGAGCTTCAAAGCTTTCATCAAGGCAGGATAATGATCGGGAATGCCGTCGAGGAGCGATGAGCGCTCCTTGCCCTCCGCCCGCTTGATCGCCTCCCAATTGCGAAGGACCGTCGGCACGTCCGCCGCGGAAATATCGCCGAATACGTGGGGATGGCGCCGGATCATCTTCGCGGTGATCCCGTCCACCACATCGGCCACGTCAAAATGACCCGCTTCCCACGCCAGGTGGGCGTGAAACACCACCTGCAGCAGCAGATCCCCCAGCTCCTCGCAGAGCTTGTCCATGGAGTCTTGGTCAACAGCCTCCACCACTTCATAGGCTTCCTCGATGACGTAGGGCCGCAAGGAACGGTGGTCTTGCTTCTTATCCCACGGACACCCATTTTCCCCCCGCAGGGCAGCCATCACCCTGAGCAGGGGCGCTAAAGATCCTGTCGGGACATCGCGTAGGGGAGGGATAATCAAGATGCCGCCTGCTTGGTCTAACTCGCCCAAGGGCGCCTCCCGATATTCCCCCTCCCGGACGATCCGCACAGGATGGCCGGGGGGATAAACCCTCAGCAGCTTGGCTGGCAACTGGTCATCAACGCCCATGATTACGATGGGCAGGGAGAGGGGAAGCTTGTCCCCGTCAACATCAGCCGCATCCATGACCACCAAGCCGCCCCTCAAACTGTACAGGCCTGGGAAGCTCGTTCCCGGGATGAGCCTGACCGGGACACCCTTAGCAAGGAGCAAGTCTACCGATGCCTCCCCGATCCTAGGATCCCCAGGGACCGCATAGACAGCCTTCCCCGCCTGGATGAGCCGTTCGCCGATTGCTTCCTCATCGAGACCGTCAAAGAACTCGCAGGGAACCCCCCGCTCGAGGAGTGCCTTGGCAGCCGGATGGTTCTTGGTCCGCATAAAAACCCGCGGGGCCTCGGTTAGGATTTCCCAAGCCTCCACGGTCATTTGCCGGGGATCCTCCGTCCCCAAGCCAACGACTGTAATTCCTTCCCCCATGGGACAACCCCTTTCCTCATCTTCTCTATCGGTGCAAAAGGCCCGTTCGTTCAAGATGGCGGATGACGACAGGTCCATACCGGGGCATAAGTTCCAGGTCTCGGCGTTTAATCCCTCCATTTAACAGCAAGACCAGAAAATAGGTGATGGCGCCCACCCCTATAGCCGCCAAGGTAGCGGCGGCATTGGCCCAGGCATCGGCCTGGCCCTTGGCCAAGGAAAGCCCTAAGGGATAGGCCCACGGGTAGACAAAGCTGTATGCCCCCTGGACGGCCGCCACCATGATCCCGGCGGCGATGGCGGGCTTTACGAAACTCTCCAGGACTCTCAGTTCAACCTTGAGGAGGCTTCGCAGAGCTGCCAAGTTAAGCAGCGCCGACAAGGCGAACCCTAGAGTAGTTCCCCAAGCCGCTCCCCGGATGCCAAAGCCGGGAAGGGCCGTCAAGAAATAGCTGACGGCGAGCTTCAGACAAGCCCCGGCCAGGAGGTTGCGCACAGGCAGAGCCACCTGGCCTAGGCCCTGAAGGATCCCGGCCGTCGTCTGATGCAGGCCAAGGGCCAAGGAGCCCCCGGCGAGGATGGCCAGGGGAATGCCCACCTGGGGATAGCCAAAGAGCATGTAAGATATTTCCCTGGCCAAGATGAACATCCCTGCCGCCGCGGGCAGGCCAGTCAGCAGGGAGATGCGGATGGCCTCCTGGGTGCGGTAGTTCACCGTCCGCCTGCTTCCCAAGACCACCCCCTCCGCGATGGCCGGCACCAGGCTGGCCGACAACGCGACGGTGATCACCGTCGGGATGCCCATCATGTTCAAGGCCATTCCCAAATAGCCGTACCACTCCCGTACTTCTTCCAGGGTGAACCCGGCGCTTCGAAGGCGCGCCGGCACGATGGCTGTATCGATCATTTGCATGATGGGCAAGAGGATGGCCCCCAGGATGACGGGCCAGGCCAAAGTGAACAGCTGGCGCAGGATGCTGCCAATGCTGTCGACCGGATGGGTTTTTCGCTGGGGTGAGGCCAAGAGTCGCCTGCGAACGACCAGGTAATAGCCGAGGAAGACAGCAGCGCCCGTGAGCGCCCCGATGACGGACCCGAAGGAAGCCCCCGCAGCCCCCAGCTCCACCCCCCGGGGCATGAGGATAGAGGCGAAGACCAAGGTGCCAACCACCCGGACTAGCTGTTCGCCCACCTGGGAGACGGCGCTGGGGGTCATATACTGCAGGCCATGGAAAAAACCCCGGAAGGCGGCAATTAAGGTCAGGAAGATGACGGAGGGAGCAATGGCTACTAGGGCATAGTACGCCCCGGGATCTTTCAGGACCCTGTTGGCCAGCCAGTCGGCTCCGGCTAACAGGGCCATGGTGGAGCCGAGCCCCAGACAAAGCATAGTCCCCACCGCGGTGCGAAAAATCCGGTAGATGCCCCGCACATCCCCCAACGCGGCCCGCTCGGCAACCAGCTTGGAGACGGCCACCGGCAACCCAGCGACGGAAATGACAAAGGCAAAATAATAGATGGGCCTGACCATCTGCAGCAGACCCATCCCTTCATCATGGATAATCCGGGGTAGGGGAATGAGGTAGAAAATGCCCAGCATCCGGGTGATCGCCCCCGCCCCCGCCAAAATGAAGGCCCCCCGCAAGAAGGTATTCTCCCGCACGGCAAAGCCCCCTTCATTCCCTTTGTAGAGATTATACGCACCTGGGGGGCGCCTTATGAAAGGGGCCTTCGACCTTACTGCTCCATTTGCCTGGCCAGAAACCCGGCCGCCGTTTCCACCAGCTTTAGTTCCAGCTCGCCCATGGAAACCTGTTCATCCTCGGTAGCCAGGATCACCGATCCGATGGAATCACCGCCGGCGACTATGGGAGCCAGTGTCAAGGCGGCAAAAGCCCATAGGGAATCTTCTTCGTCGCCCACCGCCGGCGGCGACATGATCGCCGAGCGGCGGCCCTCAATGGCCCGCTCAACGAAGGGACTAATATGTTGATCCAGCCACTGCTTCTTGGACGCTCCCGCCACGGCTACCACCGCGTCCCGGTCAGTGATCAGGGTAATATGGCCCGTTGTCTCATGGAGGGATTCCGCGTACTCCTGGGCAAAATCCCCCAGTTCCCCGATGGGCGAATACTTCTTCAGGATCACTTCGCCGTCCCGATCGACGAATATCTCCAGGGGATCGCCCTCCCGGATGCGAAGGTTCCGCCTGATCTCCTTGGGAATTACCACCCGGCCCAAGTCATCGATCCTTCGTACGATACCCGTTGCCTTCACCTCACCGCCCTCCTCTCCTGGCGCGAAGCCCGTCGGGAATGGGGCATCGGCTAATGTAGTATATACCTGCTTTAGCAGATTTATTCATTTCGACTACTGCCCGCTTGCCTGCTCCCAAGCAGCGTTTAGATCGGACAGAACGTCGCTCAGCAGCCCAAGGAGGGCTGGATCGGACTGCTCTCTGGCGTTGACCCGCAGCTGAGGAATCCGTCCCTTTTGAAAGAGAAGCCGCCCTCGGTACTTGCGGGCCAGGAAAGTCATCAAATCCCAGGGCAGGACCAGTCCCGGCACAAACTTGAGCAACACCGAGTCCTTTTCCCGGGTGAGGGAGGTGATCCCCACATCCCGGGCCAAGATCTTGAGCCGGGCCGCCTGGAGCAAATTCTCCACCGGCTCAGGGATAGGTCCAAACCGGTCGGCCACCTCCCTGGCGAGCGCGTCCACTCCAGCAAGGTCCTTGACCGCGATCACTTTCTTGTAGATCTCCACCTTCTGCCGGGAATCATCCACATACTCATCGGGCACGTAGGCATCCACGTTCAAGTCCATTACCGGCTGGGGGAGCTCCTGCACAACTTCGCCCTTGAGCTGCTTCACCGATTCCTCCAGCAGCCGACAGTAAAGCTCGAAACCAACCGAGGCGATGAAGCCATGCTGCTCCGAACCGAGGATGTTGCCCGCACCCCGGATCTCAAGGTCCCGCATGGCCAGTTTGAAGCCCGAGCCCAGCTCGGTAAACTCCCGGATGGCCTGCAGCCGTTTCTCCGCATCTTCCGTCAGGATCTTGTCGCCCCGATAAGTAAAGTAGGCATAAGCAACCCGGTTGCTCCTCCCCACCCGGCCCCGGAGCTGATACATCTGCGCCAGTCCCATCCGGTCGGCATCACAAACGATCAAGGTGTTCACATTGCCGATATCCATGCCCGTTTCGATGATGGTAGTGCAAAGGAGAATGTCGTACTCCCCGGCTAAAAAGTCCAGCATGACCTGTTCCAAATGCCGCTCATCCATCTGACCGTGGGCCGTGACAATCCGGGCATGGGGCACCAGCTCCAACAGGTGCGATTTCATCTTGTCGATGCCGCGGATCTGGTTATAGACGAAGTAGACCTGGCCCCCCCGGTCCAGCTCCCGGAGAATAGCTTCCCTAATGATTTCATCATTATACTCCACCACATAGGTCCGGATCGGATAGCGGCCTTCTGGAGGCGTTTCGATGATGCTCATATCCCGCACCCCAACTAAAGACATGTGCAAAGTGCGGGGGATGGGCGTCGCCGTGAGGGTGAGCACATCGATATTCTTGCGCATCGCCTTGAGCTTCTCCTTTTGAACCACGCCAAAGCGCTGCTCTTCGTCGATGATCATTAGTCCCAGGGATTTGAAGACGATATCGCTTGAGAGCAGCCGGTGGGTGCCGATGACGATATCCACGGTCCCATCGGCCAGCCCCTTGCTGATCTCCCGCTGCTCGGCCCGACTCTCAAAACGGCTCAAGGTTTCGATCCGGATGGGATAGCCTTCGAACCGCTCCTTGAAAGTCCGTTCGTGCTGCTGCGCCAGGATAGTGGTGGGAACCAAGACCGCGACCTGCTTGCCGTCCATGACCGCCTTGAAAGCGGCCCTGATCGCCACTTCCGTCTTGCCGTAGCCCACATCCCCGCAAAGGAGCCGGTCCATCGGCCGGGGCGATTCCATGTCCCGTTTAACCTCTTCCACCGCCCGGACTTGATCGGGCGTCTCCTCATACATAAAAGCGGCTTCAAACTCTTCCTGCCAAGGAGTGTCGGGGGCGAAAGCATGGCCTTCGATGGCCTCCCGGGCCGCATAAAGTTCCAACAGGTCCTTAGCCAGCTCCTGGACCGACTCTTTGACCCGCTTTTTCACCCGCGCCCATTCGCTGCTGCCTAATTTGTAAAGGCGCGGCGGCTTGTCATCGGCGCCGATGTACTTCTGCAACAGGTCCACTTGGTCGACCGGGACATAAAGCTTATCCTCACCCGCATACTGGACCACCAAGTAGTCCTTGTGGACGCCGCCTATCTCCAGGGTTTCCATCCCCAGATAACGGCCGATGCCGTGGTTGACGTGGACCACGTAGTCGCCCCGCTGCAAGTCCGCGTAATGGGTGAGGCGGACCCTTTTCGCCCCATCTTCCACCTGATGCTGAGTTCTGGTGCGGACCGCCTTCCGCCGCCGGCCAAACATCTCTTCCTCCGTCAGGACCACGAGCTTCAGGGAAGGCAGTTCAAACCCACAGGAGAGGAGGGCCCGCGTTGAAACTGCCACCCCGGGCGAAAGCTGGCCAATGAGGGGATTGTAAGCTACCGGCAGCCCTTCACTCGTTAGGCTCTGGGCAAGCTTCTTGGCCCGGTCCGCGGTGGGCATGACAAAGACCACCCGGTAGTTCTGGGCCCGCCACTTTTCAACTTCCCGGAGCAGGTACTTCATCTTGCCGTGGAAGGCCCCCGGAGCCCTGGTCTGGACGGTGATGGCCCCGCCTTTTGTCTTCCGGGGCAGAGTCGTGAAGGCCACCTGGGGATGGGCCTTGGCCCTTTGGGCCAGTTCATCCGGGCTGACGAAATTCGCATTGTAGCTGGGGAGGACAGCGCCTTTTTCCAAAAGGCTGGCGATCTGCTCCCCCAGCTCCCGCTCCCAGACCTGCAGGTGCTCTCGGATCCGCTCCGGCTCGTCGATGACCAACAGCCCCTCAGGCAAGTAATCAAGGAGAGTGGCCAGCTTCGGGTAAAAGTGGGGCAAGTACTGGTCCTTGCCGTAGAATTTGACACCCTCCCGCAGCTTCTCCACATGCCCCCTGACCCGCTCCAGAAGCTCCTGGGCAGCTTTCTCGCCTTTGAGGGCGGCGATTCTGTCCGCCTGCCCGGCAGCTATGGCCAAGATTTCATCGCCGATCTGTTCAGCCGTCCCGGCGGTGAATTCCCTGGCCGGCCCCACCTGCACCTCCTCCAGGCCCGCCATCGATCGCTGGGTGACGGGATCAAAGGCCCGAAGGGAGAGGATTTCATCGCCAAAAAACTCACAGCGCACAGGTTCCGTCCTGGTGGGGGGGTAAATGTCGAGGATGCCGCCCCGCCGCGCGAACTGGCCCGGCCCCTCAACCATCGATACCCGCTCATAACCCAGGTCGATCAAGGCCGCCAGCAGCTCCTCCAGATCGGAGCGCGCCCCTGCTTCAATAGTAAGAAAGCGCTCCCGAAAGGCCTCCACCGGAGGCAGAGCGCGCATGAGAGCATCGATCGGGGCCACGACAAGGAGGCGCTCCCCCCGGGCCAGCCCCTCGAGGACCTCCAGTCGGCTGACCATTATTTCCAAAGGAGCTGCAACCTCTTCGTGGGGAAGCACTTCCACATCGGGGAAAAGACAAACCCGGCCATTATCGACGAAGACTTCCAAATCCAAGGCCAAATCTTGCGCCCGGCGATTCCCCAAGGTGAGGAGGAGCAGGGGCCGCGGCAATGTCTTGTTGAACAGAGCCGCAATGTAAGCTGCCTTGTCCGCCCCCGAGAGGCCGGAAACCTGGTAAGGATAAGCTCCGTTGCGCAGGCCGGCAAGGAGCTGCCGCATCTCCTTGGTATCTTCGATTATCGCGGTAATGGCGCGCAGGGACACTCTCTTCCCCCCTTGGGAGCGGTAATAATCGCTAAGTCTATTCTCTATTTTCTGCAATCCGTAAGGTCAAGCTGTTCCACAGGGCATGGCAAATCCAGGCGGCAAGGATCGCTGCCGGAAGACTCCGCCGATGGACAAGCCAACCCGTCAAGGCGCCAAAGAAGGCATGCCCAAGAAGGCCAAGCGCACCGGCCGCCCATCGGCCGGCGGCGCAACCATCATAGGCAGCCTCCATGGTCCCAAAAAGGACATGAACGGGGACGATGGGCGCGCCAAGAAGGCATGCCCCGCCTGTCTTGCAAAGCTCCTCAATGGCAGGCACGACAAGCCCAACGGCCCTTCTTTCGCCCCACCGATCCACCGCCAGGCCATTCAACTTGTAGGCGACCAGCGCGGCCGCGAGGGCTGCGGGAATGGCCCTCAAACCAGCGTCAACCATTGTACTTGAGCATCGCCTCTTCAATCCCGGCGTGGATCCAAGTCCGAACAGCCTCGGCCGCCCTATCCACCATCTCCCGCGCGAAGGGAATCTCTTCGGGCCGAAAAGGGCTGATCACAAAATCGACCGGATCTTGGGTGGGCAGCGGCGGTCCAATTCCCAATCGCAGCCGGGGGATCATCTCCCCGACAGCCTTCACCACCGACCCCATCCCCTTATGGGTGCCCGCGCTGCCCTTAGCCCGCAGGCGCAGCCTCCCCAGATCCAGATCCATATCATCATAGACGATCAAGATGTCTTCCAGAGGGTATTCCTCCAGTAGAGGCGCCATGCACTGACCACTATTATTCATATATGTCTGTGGTTTGACGAGAAGCACCTCATGCCCGTCGAAGGACCCACGCGCCCCCAAGGCGGGAAACTTCTCCCGCCGCCAGGACAGCCCTTCCAGACGGGCAAGGCGGTCGACGACCATAAAGCCCAAGTTATGCCGGGTGAGCTCGTAGCGGCTCCCGGGGTTGCCCAAACCAACCACACATTTCTGGGCCATTATTCCTCGTCCGCGACCTCCTCGGCTTCCTCATCGGCCTCTTCAGCCTCAGCAGGCTCCTCTTCCACCGCGGCGGCAGGAGCGACGACCGCGGCCACGACCTCATCGGGGCTGGTCAAGATGTTGACCCCTTCCGGAGCCTTCAGATCCTGGACCAAGAGGTTTTCCCCGATGACCATGCCGGATACGTCGACAACGATGCTGTCCGGGATTTGATTTGCCAGACAACTGATCTCCACTTCCCACAGATGGACGGCCAAGGCGCCTCCGTCAGAGTCCCGGTTTTCTTCGCCTTCGATCACGATCGGCACCCTGGTGGTAATTTCCTCATCCAAGGCCACTTCGTGGAAGTCAACGTGGATGATGTCGCCCCGGACGGGATGGACCTGCATGTCCTTAAACAGGACGGTCTTCGTCTCGCCCGCATCCTGCAGGCGCAGATGCACCAGTCGCCCCAGGGCTCCTTCATTTACCAGCCGGCTGCAATCCTGGGCATCGACCACCAGCGGCTTTAACTCAACTCCGTACACGATCGCGGGCACCCGCCCCTCAGCGCGAAGCTTGCGGGCTGCGCCCTTGCCAGTGGCGGAGCGAGTCCAAGCATTCAATTCCAGTGCCATTTCCAAGCCTCCTTAATGCCACGAGGACCGCCTCCCCGGGCGGTCGGCCATTTTCCTCAATACGCCTTATTATAGCATCGCTCTCTTTTTATCGTCAAACTTGCTAGTCGAAAAGAACGCTCACCGACAGTTCCTCGGAGATCCGGCGGATGGCTTCCCCAAAAATGTTGGCCACCGACAGGACCACCGTATTCTTCGTCCGCTTCTCCGGCGGGATGGGGATGGTGTTCGTCACCACCACCTCCGACAGCTCCGCATCCTCCAGACCCTTGATGGCCGGGGAGGAGAATACCGGATGGGTGCAGCAGGCAAAGACCTCCGTTGCTCCCTCCGCCTTCAATGCCTCGACCACTTGGATGATGGTTCCCCCCGTATCGATGATGTCATCGATGATGATGGCCTTCTTCCCGCTGACATCGCCGATGATGTGCATGACCTCAGCCACATTGGGACGGGGACGACGCTTGTCCACGATGGCCAGGGGGCAGTGCAGGCGATGGGCCAGCTCCCGGGCCCGGCCAACGCCGCCCACATCGGGGGAGACAATTACAGGATCCTTCAGCCCCTTTTGGTTGAAATACTCGGCTAAGATGGGCAGGGCCCGGAGATTGTCCACCGGGATATCGAAAAATCCCTGGATCTGGCCCGCATGAAGGTCCATCGTCAAGACCCGGTTCGCTCCGGCCGCGGTGAGGAGATTGGCCACCAATTTAGCGGTGATGGGCTCTCTAGGCTGGGTTTTCCGGTCTTTTCGGGCATAGCCGTAATAGGGGATCACCGCCGCGATTTCCTTCGCCGATGCCCGCCGCAAGGCGTCGATGATCACCAACAGCTCCATCAGATTCTCGTTGGCCGGTGAGCACGTGGGTTGAATGACAAATACCTTGGCGCCCCGGACGGTCTCCCGAATGCGAAGATCGATTTCCCCGTCTTTGAATCGCCGCACCTCCATGTCGCCAAGGGGAACACCTAAATAATCGGTGATTTCCCGCGCCAGTTCGGGATTGGCGGTCCCAGTAAAAATCTTAATTCCCTTACTGGTAATGGTCATTTCCATACCTCCATTGATGAATTAATTCACTTTCTATTGGCGCAGGAGACTCGTCTCCATCGGGCGTCTATTTGTCCGCCCGCTCTTTCCGCTTCCGGGCCCAGCCCTCCCGGTTGTCTTGACGGGCCCGGGCTATGCCAAGGCTTTCCGGCGGCACATCCTTGGTGATGGTGGAGCCCGCCGCTACATAAGCACCTTGCCTGATGGTTACAGGTGCGATCAGATTAACATTGCTGCCGACGAAAACATCGTCTTCAATGATCGTTTGGTGCTTCTGCCGACCGTCGTAGTTGCAGGTGATGACGCCGGCGCCGATGTTCACCCGCTCACCGATGATAGCATCCCCCACATAGGTCAAATGGGGCACCTTGCTGCCCGCTCCCACCCGACAATTTTTCACTTCGACGAAATCCCCAATCTTGACCTGCTCCCCAATGATGTTGCCCGGTCGCAAGTAGGCATAAGGTCCAATGCGGACGTCATCGCCGATCTTGCTGCCAACCAGGGTGGCATTTTGCACCTCAACGCCCCGGCCGAGCTCACAGTCGATGATCCGCACGCCAGGTCCGATCACGCAGTCCTCACCGACAACCGTCCGGCCTTCCAAGAAGCAGAAGGGGTAAATGATTGTATCTTGGCCTACTTCCACATCCAGATCGATGAAGACCGATTCGGGATGGTAAATGGTCACTCCCCTAAGCATCAGCTCCCGCCGGATTCGCTCCCGCAGCACCCCTTCCGCAAAGGCCAGCTGAACGCGGTCGTTGATCCCCATGGCTTCCTGCCAGTCCTTGCATTGAAGGCTGCCGACCCTTTTCCCTTCTTGGACCAAAAGTCCAATTACATCTGTTAAGTAGTATTCTCCCTGGGCGTTGTCGGGCCTTAGCCTGCCCAAAGCCGGGAAAAGGTCCTGACTGCGGAAAATGTAAGTCCCCGTGTTGACCTCATCCACAGCCAGCTGGGCGGGGCTGGCATCCCGTTCTTCCACAATGCCGAGGACGGTCCCGTCCGCCTCCCGGATAATCCTCCCGTAGCCCCTTGGCTTGGGCATCCGGGCCGTCAAGATCGCGGCGGCCAAGCCTCGTCCCGCATCCCCCAGCTCCTTTAGCGTCCCGGGCGTAAGCAGGGGCGTATCGCCCGCCAGCACCAGTACATGCCCTTCATGGCCGGCAAAGATGTCCTTGGCCATGCTCACGGCATGACCAGTTCCCAGCTGCTCCCGCTGCCAAACGAACTCGACCCCGGGACCCACCGCCTCCTTGACCTTTTCCCCTTGATGACCGACCACCACGACGATCTCCCTCACCCCTGCCCGGCGGAGGGAATCGACAACGTGCCCGATCATCGGCTTGCCACAGACTTTATGTAAAACCTTAGCCCTCCGGGAGCGCATTCGCGTACCCTGCCCGGCCGCCAACACGATCGCCGCCAGCTGAGCCATGCTAATCCCCCTCTACAGCTTTCCAGCCTAAGCCCGCCAAATGAAAAAAGGCCAGCCAGGCAGCCTCATCCTCGAGCAAAGCTCTCCCCACGCGACAATAGTCCGTCCCCTTGAGGACAGACTGACCTTGCCTGAGACCTGCGGGATTTGCCGCTTGCCAACCGGAGATCCACCGCGCCCAGGCCGGGCTCCACACCCAATGCAAACCAACCGCCTCCCCCATTAATTCTATCATCTGGAAGGACGGCATGCAACAAACACCCCACTTGGGGACGGGAGCTGAAATTCGCCGAACCAGAAGGCCCGGCGAATTTCGAAGGGGCACGATGCTATTGGGTTTTCTTCGGCTGGTACTGGCCGTACTGGCCGCCCTGCTGCTGCCTGCGGCCCAGTTCCTGGGCAAATTCATAGAATAGCTGGGCTTCTTGATGCCCGTCCATCGTGGGCCGCTGCCTCATCTGATATCCTTGCCCACCGGGGCTCTGCTGCTGTTGCTGCTGCTGTTGACCTTGCTGCTGTTGCGGCATTTGGCCACCTCCCTTAACTCACTATTGGGCATCCCGGGGATTATTCTTCCCCGATCCATCCCGGGCATCACAGGGAATGACTGGCCGCAGGGCCGCTTTTGCGCCGAGCCCCCAGTTTGCGACAAAAAAAACAGTCCCCAACGGACTGCAAAAAAACTGGCTGGGGTGCCTGGATTCGAACCAGGGAAATGCCAGATCCAAAATCTGGTGCCTTACCGCTTGGCTACACCCCAGCACTGCCTATTACATAAGCAAATATAGCAAAGAAACGAGCCTTTGTCAAATCCGCCGGCAAGCCAAAGGGCAGAGGCTTTCCCCGATTTAGCCGGCCCTGCCGCCCTCTTCCAAGGCGGCCCTCACCGCATGGAACTGATCGGGCTTATCCACATCAAAGCCGATCTCCGCCCACGGGCAGACTACGGCCACTCCCCGCAGTCCGGTGAGTTCCTCGACCCGCCGGACGGCATCGCCGATGGCAAGTCTCTTCAGGAAAAACCTTAAAGCAAAGGAAAATCCAAGCAAGGAGACGATCCGCCAGGGCTGTTTGCGAAAGGCGGTGACTTCCTGGAGCAAATCCTCAAAACCGAGCGCGGCGCCAGGCCGCAGCAGCACCAGGTTGCCCCCGGTGAAGCTGCCCTCCCGGAGGGTAAAGTAAGTGCGCCGAAGGTGAGGAAAGCTCCTCTCCATGATGTCCCGGGGAATCAGGGGGTAATAGAAATCGCCTGGCGTCTCAGCACACTCCCCTAGAAAGCCCTCCACCGCCTCCCTGCTCAAAAGGGGGATATCGGCCGTGGCGATGAGGACGGGCCGCTCGCCGCCCAAGGCCTCTAGACCACAAAAGACATTGGCGATCAGGCTCCCGGCCGGGTCCACCCGAACGGCGCCCTCCGGCCAGCCCTCCGGCCCCTCGAGCTCCTGGGGCCCGACGATGACGACCCTTTTTATTTGCGGCGCGGCCAGCAAGGCTTCCAGCACATAAAGAAACATGGGCCGCCCCCCGATCCTGATCAGGGCTTCATGGGAAACGGAGTCTATTTCCTGCAAAGGGCCCTGGTTAGGCGCCCCGGCGAGGAGGATTCCATCCACCTCTAGCAATCACACCGCCACCCTTCATTTGACCTCCCGGACCCCCCTGGGGGCGGGAAGTCCGCACCATAGGAAAACATCTTCCTGCTCCAGCTCGGCCATGGCCCTTCGGGCATGGTCCAGGTCGGCAAAGAGCCCGATGATGCTGGGGCCGCTGCCCGACATGACCGCGCCGGGGGTTAGTTCCTGCATGCGCTTCGCCCAGGCGGCCACCTGGGGGTGCAAAGCAAAGGTCACCGTCTCCAAGACATTCACCATTTCCCCCGCCACCCCAGCCAGGCACGACCGCTCAAGATGCCCCCTCATTCTCTCAACGGACGGCCTGCGGTCCACCTTAGCCGGATCAAAGGCCCGGAAAACCTCAGCAGTGGATACGTGGAGCCTCGGGGTGACGACCAAGACGGCATAAGACGGACTGCAGGGTATATCCTCCAACACGTCCCCGATCCCTTCGGCAAGGGCTATGCCCCCCCGCAGGCAAAAGGGCACATCGGCCCCCAGCTCCTTCCCTATCCGGGCCAGCTCCCCGTCACTGATGGGCAGCTCCAAGAGCTTCCTCAGGCCCAACAAGGCCGCCGCAGCATCGGCGCTTCCGCCCCCGAGTCCGGCGGCGATGGGGATGCGTTTGCGGATGTCGATTTGGACCCCCGCCTGACCGTCGAAGCGATCCAGGAGCAGCCGGGCCGCCCGCCAGGCCAAGTTCGCCGGCCCCTCGGGCACCCCGGGGTGATCGCAGCGCAAGTAGATGCCGTCACTGCCAGGCATCACCCGCAAAGTCAACTCATCGGCCAGGGAGATCGACTGGAAGATGCTGCGCAGATCGTGGTAGCCGTCGGGACGGCGTCCCACCACATCGAGGCACAAATTGATCTTCCCGCAGGCTAGCAGGGTCAGCTTCCGGTCATGGCTATCGGGATTCGCTTCCCGGAAGGCGCCTTCCTGCATCATCCGAAGATTCCCCGGAAAAAGTCCCGCACCCAGCGAACTAGTCGGAGGAGGAAGTTTGCTCGCGACACATCTTCCGCGGCCACTACCGGCACCGAACCTAAGGTCTCATCCTTCAACG
This sequence comes from Bacillota bacterium, assembly GCA_012522085.1. Classification (GTDB taxonomy): domain Bacteria; phylum Bacillota; class Limnochordia; order JAAZLZ01; family JAAZLZ01; genus JAAZLZ01. The sequence continues at coordinate 22,433 of JAAYLE010000046.1, forward strand.
TGACCACCAGTTCGCCGATGACCTGCCCCTTGGCGACCGGGGCTTTAAGATCGGTTTGGGGCTTCAGCTCCCGCTCCAGTTCGCTTTGACTGCCCCGCGGAACCATCAACTTCAGGTCCCCCTGGGCCAAAGCGGGCACCTGTTCCTTGCGGCCTCCGGGGAGGGGGACAACGCCTACATTTTCTCCCTCCACCACGGCAAATACCTGCTCGAAGGCCCGAAAGCCGTAATCTAAAACCCGGGTCGTCTGTTCAATGCGGGCGGCATCGCTGTCCGTGCGCATGACAACGCTGATCAAGCGCACGTCATCCCGCTTGGCCGTTGCCGCCAGGCAAAAGCCGGCCGCTTGCGTATGCCCGGTTTTCAGGCCGTCGGCCCCGGGATAAGTTCTAATCAGGCGGTTCGTATTCGTCAGGACAAAGGGACGAGGTTCGTGACGGAAATTTTTCTGCCAGATGCTGGTCCACTCCAGCACCTTCGGAAAGCGCTGGATGATCTCCCGGGCCATAATAGCCACATCCCGGGCGGTGGTGATGCAGCCCGACTCCCCTTCCGGGGTCGGCAGGCCGCTGGCGTTGGCAAACACGGTGTCCTTCATCCCCAATTCCTTCGCCCGCCGGTTCATGCGCTCGACGAAGTTGGCCTCCGTTCCAGCCAAATACTCGGCCACCGCCACCGAAGCGTCATTGGCCGAAGCGATGGCGACCGCCTCAAGGAGCTCTTCCAAGGTGAATTTTTCATCGGGCGCCAGGAAGACCTGGGAGCCCCCCATGGAAGCTGCATGCCGGGAGATGGGCACCACATCCTCGAGGCTGGCAACGCCTTGCTCCACCGCCTCCATGGCCAGCAGCATGGTCATGATTTTCGTCAGACTTGCCGGCGGCAAAGGTTTGGTCTCGTTCTTGGCAAATAGAACCTGTCCCGATTCAGCCGCAATCAAGATGGCCGACTCGGCGGGAATGTCGAAGGCGGCGCCCTGGACCGCCCCGGACAGCAGGGCTAGGATAGCTCCGATGATGACTAGCTTCGTTGCCTTCATTTTTTGGCCTCCAGATCGATATTGGCAAGGCAGCCCGATCACCCCTTGCCGTTAGATGTTCCTTACATGCTGCGGCCCGTCAAATTGTGCTGTAAAGCAGGCGGCCGCAGTCGGACAGGTCATAGCCCCCAAGCTCCAATACCGTCTCCTGGAACCGCGGGGAGCGGAGGATCATCAGGAGCCTTTCCATGAGCTCGCTTTGGAAAAACTCTTGCTCGACCACCAAATCATAGCGTTCCTTGGCCAGGGGGATGAAGTCCAGGCCGAGGGCATTCGCGGCGCTATAGATCCCCAACCCCATATGGGCAACGCCGTTGGCCACCGCAGCGGCAACGGCCATGTGGGTGAATTCCTCCCGTTCGTAGCCGTTGATGGACCTGGGATCGATGCCTAATTCCTTGATCTTAAGATCCAGCAGCAGCCTCGTTCCCGCTCCCCGCTGCCGGTTGACGAACTGGATATCGGGCCTGGCCAAATCCTCAAGGCCCTGAATGTCTTTTGGATTCCCCGGCTGGATGATGATCCCCTGCTGGCGGTAGGCAAGATTGACCAGGGCGACTGGCACATCGGGCAACAGCCGTTGCAAGTAGGGGATATTATACTCCCCCGTTTCCTCATCGAGGAGATGACAGCCGGCCAGATGGGCCTGCCCCCGTTTGATGGCCGTCAGCCCAGCGGTGCTTCCCACATGGGCGGAGGCCAAGCGCAACTCCGGCCAGCTCCGCCCCAGGCAATCGGCGAGGATATCCAAGGTCAGATCGTGGCTTCCCGCAACGAGGATCGTCTTTTGGATCTGCTGCTTGGAACAAAGAAGCTCAACTTCGACTTCTTCGTCCGCCTCGAGGCCTTGGGAGAGACGAGGCACCCGAAGGATGCCGTCGGCTTTAACCAGACTTGACACGTTGCCCGCCCCCCGACCCATGGGGAGAGCAACCACTTGGCCTTTGACCTCCCCGAGCCTCACCCGGACGAACTCTTCCATCCCCAAAGGAGAGACGATCCGCCGCGCCAGGCGAGCCTTAGTCTTTTCCGGGATCGGCGGCGCCTGGCCCATCATCCGGCTTAGAATAGGTCGGACAAAGAGCTGTAAAGTCAGGTGAGCCGAGACGGGATAGCCCGGGATGCCAAGGACGGGGATGTTCTGAGCTGCGCCCAGGATCACGGGCTTGCCGGGACGGATCCCAACCCCGTGGACAAGGACCTCGCCCACTTGCTCGATGACGTGGACGGTGTAGTCCTTTGAGCC
>JAAYLE010000047.1 GCA_012522085.1 Bacillota bacterium
GTCAGGCTGCCAAGCAAAGCCAGCCGGTTGCCGCGAAGGCTTTCATCCTCAGCCATCACCAAGACCTGGTCGAAAAAGGCATCGATGGGTCCGGACAGCTGAACCAGCTCGGCCAAGGCGCCTCGATAATCTGCAGCGGCCATCTTCTTGGCCACCATATCCTTCACTCCCTGGTAGACCTGATAAAGTTCCTGCTCCGCCCTTTCCACCAAGAGGGCCGGGTCCACCTTCCGATGATCTGCCTTGGCAGCCAAGTTGGCGACCCGTTCGCAAGCAGTGAGGAGCGCTGTCATCTCTTGGCTATCAAGTCCCTCGGCGACAGCCCGGCATCGAGCCAGCAAATCGGGGAGACGGTCCGATTCGACGGCGAGCACCGCGTCGATGACATCGTAGGGGATGCCTTCGCCGGTCAAGATCCCCCGCAGTCGCCCCAGGAAAAACTCCCGCATCTGGTTGGCCGTCTCTAGCGTTGGCGCGACTTGATCGGCAAGGCCGACTTGAGCCCGCTGAATCAATGCGGTCAAGGGCAAATTCAGTTCTTTGGCGAGGATGATCTGGATGATGCCCAATGCTTGCCGACGCAGGGCATAGGGATCCTGAGAGCCTGTTGGGATTAGGCCAACGGCGAAACACCCGGCAATGCTGTCCATCTTGTCGGCGATGCTGACGATCATGCCTGGCACCGTCTCGGGAAGTTCATCCCCGGCAAAACGGGGCAAATAGTGCTCATAGATGGCCTTGGCCACTGCGGGCGACTCCCCCGAGCCCAAGGCATACTCCCGCCCCATGACCCCTTGGAGCTCAGGAAACTCATAGACCATGTTTGTGGCCAAATCCGCTTTCGCGAGTTCGGCTGCCCGTCGCACGACTGGTGCGTGCTCGGCCAAACCGAGCTCCTCCGCCAGCCCGACCGCGAGGTCCACAACGCGGGCGGTTTTGGCGTGCATGGTCCCCAAAGCTTCCTGGAAAATGATGCCCTTGAGCTTTTCAAGGTACCCCTCCAGGGGAATCTTCCGGTCCACTTCCCAGAAAAACTTGGCGTCCGCCAGGCGGGCAGCCAAGACCCGTTCAAATCCCTGGCGAACCTCAGACAGGTTGTCTTTGCCTCCATTAGCAACGGCGATGAACCGGGGCAGCAGCTCCCCTTGCTGGTTGAGGACGGCAAAATAGCGTTGGTGCTCCTTCATCGGGGTGATAAGGACTTCTTGGGGCAACTCGAGCATATCCGACCCGAATTCACCCCAGACGGCCACGGGATACTCAACCAGGTTAGTCACCTCAGCGAGCAAATCCTCATCCCATAGAACCTGGCCGCCGCAGGCTTTGGCGACTTCTTCCACCTGGCGAATGATGGTCTGCCGCCGCTCCTCGCCGTCGACGATCACATAGGCCCGGCGCAAATCGTCCAAGTATGTGCTTGGGGTAACCGGCACAGGTTCCGAGCGATAAAATCGATGCCCCCAACTCAAGTTTCCGCTGTCAACACCAGCGATGGAAAAGGGAACGACTTCATCGCCAAAGAGGGCAACCAGCCAGCGAATCGGCCGGGGAAAGCGAAAGTCATAGGCTCCCCACCGCATCGTCTTCGGAAAGGACAACGCGGCGATCAGCTGGGGCAAAAACGCCGGCAGGATCTCCCGTGACGCAAGTCCTTGCTGCTTGCGTTGGGCGAAAACGTACTCTCCCTGAGGCGTCTTCTTGACCACCAGTTCACTGACGTGGACCCCTTGCCGCTCGGCAAAGCCGAGGGCAGCCTTGGTCGCTTGCCCCTCCACGAAGGCTACGCTGGCCGGAGGGCCTTTTACCTCTTCCACCAGATCCGCCTGCATTTCTTCAACCTGGGCTACATACAGGGCAAGACGCCGCGGCGTTCCCCAGGCGGACATGGGACCATGGCCGATCCGATGTTCTGCCAGTAGTGCGGCAGCCTTTTCTTTCAACTGCTTCGTTCCCAGATCAACCACATGGGCAGGTAGTTCTTCCGTTCCAATTTCCAGGAGCAGATCCCTCATCGGCTCGCGCCTCCTTTACGTGCCAAAGGAAAGCCCAGCTGCTCCCTCTGCTCTAGATACTTCGCCGCGCAAATCCTGGCTAGATTCCGGACCCGGGCAATGTAGCCAGTCCGCTCCGTCACACTGATGGCGCCCCGGGCATCGAGGAGATTGAACGCATGGGAGCACTTCAAGACATAGTCGTAGGCTGGCAGCGGCAAACCCCGGTCGAGGACCGCCCGGGCCTCCACTTCATACATATCAAACAGCTTGGTCAACAGGGCCACATCGGCCACTTCAAAGTTGTAATGGGAGTACTCCACTTCCGCCTGGTGGAAGACATCCCCGTAGGTCACATCGCCCACCCATTGGAGATCGAAAAAGCTATCCTTCTTTTGGATATACATGGCCAGCCGTTCGACCCCATAGGTTATCTCCACCGGCACCGGATTAAGATCGATGCCTCCAAGCTGTTGAAAATAGGTGAACTGGGTGACCTCCATGCCATCGATCCAGACTTCCCACCCCAGACCCCACGCGCCGAGGGTGGGCGATTCCCAGTCATCTTCCACGAACCGAATATCGTGATCTTCCAGTACGATGCCTAAAGTCTGCAGACTGCCCAAGTAGATCTCCTGAATATTGGGCGGAGATGGCTTCATAATAACTTGATATTGATAGTAGTGCTGCATGCGGTTTGGGTTCTCACCATAACGGCCATCGGTCGGTCGACGTGATGGTTGAACATAGGCCGCATTCCAAGGCTCTGGGCCTAGCACCCGCAGACTTGTTGCCGGATGCATGGTGCCCGCGCCCACTTCCATGTCGTAGGGCTGGTGGATAATGCAGTTTTGTCTGCTCCAATACTCTCCTAAGGCAAAAATCATCTCCTGCAAATTCATTCCGGCACCTCCCCGATGACAACGACAAAACCCCTTCACACCCCGGCAGCTTGACAACCGGAGACGAAAGGGGTCCTTCCGCGGTTCCACCTCTTTGGCACCCTATCCGCCCCTTCCGGGCCCATCCAACCCGGAACTCCACCTGTTCGCCTGAGACGGCCCCTTCTCTCGCTCGGCCAATATTCACTTCATTTAGTAAAGAAAACCATACTTCATGCTACCCTAGCAGCGCCCCCTTGTCAATGGGGAGGTTCCGAGTCCAAGTTGGCATCCTTGCGTTCAACTTCCAGGGTGCATTTTGTCAACAGGCCAAGGACACTAGCCACGAGAGCAAGCTTCGGTGCGATGATGCCGCCGACCACCCCGGCGGTAAGGGGAATATCCAACAGCACTTTGTCTTCCCGTTTGACTCGGACCCGCACCGCGTTGCCCTGCTTGACGACCTCTCGAACCTTTTCGAGGGCTTCCTTGCCTTTGAGCTCCCACTGCTCCATCGGACGGCTGTGCCGGCCTTCAGCTTTGATCAACGCCTGGACAATGTCCCCTCCGGCTTCATCAAGGAGCGCTTTGGCTTCAGCATAGCTCAGGTCCGCCCGGCGCCTAAGGATATCAATCTTCTCTAGTTCTTCCATGCCGCTTCCTCCTCATCTTTGCAGGGTCTGCAGAAACTCGAGGGATTTCAGGGGCCTGGCTAGACGGTAATCCACATAACCCCTCAAGACCGCTTCCAACTCCGCCGCCACCGCCGGCGAGGGCCGCAGCCGACCGACCAGGGTCATGCGCCCTGCCAGGAGACATCGCAGACTCTCCCAGGCCCCCGGACTGATCTTAAGGGCAGCAGGATCTTCCCCAGCGCACGTTCCACAAAGGAGTCCTCCCTTGGCGGCGCTGAAACGGGGATCGACATACTGCTGCGTACCACAGACGGCGCAATCGGCAAGCCTTGGTCGATAACCCAGCAGATTCATCAGCTGCAGCTCGAAGAAGCGAAGGAGAAGGGCTGTCGGACCATGTTCAACCATGAAGTCAAAGCTGTCCGAAAGCAGCCGAAACAGCTCTTCCTGGGGATCCCGCTCCTCCACCAGCACATCGACAAGTTCGGCCAGGTAGGCCGCAGCCGCCATCCGGTCGAGCTCTTCACGCAGCCCCCGATAGGAGTTGATCAGTTCCCCTTGCGCTATGGTGTCCATCCCTTTGCCGCGAAAGAACAGGTACCGTCCATGGACAAAGGGCTGGCAGACCGCTAACAACCGGCTGCGCATCCTTCGCGCACCCCGGCCTGCAGCCCGGATCTTGCCTTCATCCTTAGTGTAGAGGGTAAGTGCCTTGTCTGCCTCTCCCAAATCCCACGTCCTCAGAACGATGGCTTCCGAACGATAACAAGCCAAAAAACAGCATTCCTTCCTTCGAATAGATTACCCCTGCCCCCACAGGATTATCCCCTCATCGTCTGAAGAGGTAAGCAACGAGAGTAAGGATGGCGCTGATGATGATGCATGTCGTCAGGGGGAAGTAGAAGCTAAATCCATTGCGCTTGATATAGATGTCTCCGGGAAGTCGGCCCAGCCCTCCCGGAAGTCGGCCCGCGGTGGTAAGAAAAAAACCCACTAGAATCAGCAGGACGCCAAACACAATCAGCATCCGACCCATTCCTGGCAATCCGGTCATGAGCTCCCTCCTCAGTCAGACAGGCTGTCTTGCTCCCGCAGCCGATGGAGCATGTTAAAATGCTCATAAGCGATCCTAGTTGCCACCCTGCCCCGCGCGGTGCGCTGCAGGAATCCTAATTGCAGGAGAAAAGGCTCACACACATCTTCAATGGTGTCCGCCTCCTCATTAATTACCGCCGCTAAGGTGTCTAGGCCCACAGGGCCGCCGTCAAACTTTTCGATGATGGCCATCATCAACTGACAGTCAACGGAATCAAGCCCTAGAGGATCGACTCCCAACAGGTCAAGACTCCGCCGGGCCATGGCACCTGAGACTTCCGCCTCACCATTGACCTGGGCAAAATCCCGCACCCGCTTGAGCAGCCGATTGGCTATGCGGGGAGTTCCCCGCGAACGACAGGCGATCTCATAGACTGCTTCCTCGGTGATGGCCACCCCAAGTATCTGGGCCGAGCGCTTGATGATAGTGAGCAGCTCTTCCGGCTCATAGAACTCAAGTCGGCTGATGACACCGAAACGGTCCCGCAAGGGGGAAGTCAGCATGCCCGCTCTGGTCGTGGCCCCGACTAAAGTGAAGGGGTTCAGATCCAAACGAACGGAACGAGCCCCGGGTCCTTTGCCGATGACAATATCGACCACCCGATCTTCCATGGCCGGGTAAAGCATCTCTTCCACCGTACGGCTGAGGCGATGGATCTCGTCGATGAACAGGATATCTCCCGGCTGCAGATTGGTTAGGAGGGCGGCTAAATCCCCCGGTCTTTCCACCGCTGGTCCTGAGGTCACCCGGATATTGGCCCCCATCTCATTGGCGATCACGTGGGCCAGCGATGTCTTGCCTAGACCGGGCGGTCCATAAAGAAGGACATGGTCCAAGGCTTCCCCTCGTTCCCTGGCCGCTTGGATGAATACCTTAAGATTATTGACCACCTTCGTTTGGCCGAAGAAATCTTCGAATCGGCGGGGGCGCAAGCTGGCCTCCAAGTCGACGTCTTCCCAGCCGCGCACTTGTGACAGAACTCCTTCGTCCACAGCAATCCCTCCTTGCAGCCAAACCTAGAGCAGATGCCGCAGGGCCCGACGCACAATCTCCTCCGCCCCATCTTGCCCCTGTTCGGCTACAGCCTGCTGCAAGGCAGCACTTGCTTCTCCGCGAGAGTATCCTAGAGCCATCAGCGCAGCTAGAGCGTCGGCAACGGGAGAATCGGCCGGCACTGCTAAGTCCTCGGCGCCGCCCATCTTCTTCAACCGCTCCCCCAATTCCAACACTATGCGCTGAGCCGTCTTCTTGCCTATCCCGGGAATTAAGGTTAACGCCCCCACGTCACCGTTGACAACGGCCTGTCGAAACTGGCCCGGGGAAGTGCCGGACAAGATCTTGACGCCCAGCCGCGGACCCACACCCGAGACCCCGATCAACTCCATGAACAGGCTCAGGTCTTCCTTGGTCAAAAACCCATACAGGGTCCAGGCATCATCTCGCACATGCAGGTAAGTGTGCAGGGCCACCTCTTCACCAATAATGATCTGCTCCCAGACAAAACTGGGTACTTGCACCCTGAAGCCGATGCCCCCAACCTCAAGGACTAGGTAGTCTACGCCCTTGTCGATCACCACGCCCCGCAGCCGGTCGATCAAAGGATCTCCCCCTTCGACAGCAACAGTTCAAGGTCGCGCCCCATATGCGCGTGGGTAATGGCCACCGCCAAGGCATCGGTAATATCATCAGGTCGAATATCCTCCTGCAAATGCAGGAGGAGCTTGACCATGTAGCTGACCTGTTCTTTAGCGGCCCTCCCCTGGCCTGTCAGAGCCATTTTCACCTGCAGAGGGGTGTACTCCACGACCGGTATGCCCTCCTGCGCGGCCGCCAGCAGGGCTACCCCCCGGGCATGGCCTACAGCTAGAGCACTGCGGGCATTCCGAGAAAAAAACAGCTCTTCAACTGCCGCCACATCGGGACGATGGGAGCTGATGAGCTGGGCAAGATGAGCATGTATTAACGACAACCGCTGGGCTAGGGGCAGTTCCGATGAAGTCCGGATAACACCATAGTCAACCGGCCGCAGTCTTTGTCCTTGAACTCGAATCACCCCGTAACCCGTCACGGCAGTTCCCGGGTCGATGCCTAAGATGATCACGCGCCTAACCTCCCCTTCGGGGAGGGTATTCGACGAGGGAAAAGATGTTTCCTCCCCTTGGCTCAGGAGCGTCCGCCCCGCTCCTCCCCCATCCCTTCCAGGATCTGCAGGGCCTCTTGTTCGCTGTCGACTGGTATGCCCTCCGACAGCCGCCCTCGGTCCGCCTCCGGTATCCGCTGGAGGGGCACATTAGTCTTCTTGAGCACTACGCCGCCCTTGCCCGGTCGACCCTGAAACACCGCCGCGTAGCCATCGGCTATCCCTAAGTAAAGCTGGGCATGGAAGGGGCATGGTCCCCCTTCCCTTTCCACCCTGACTAGTTCCGGGGAAAACTCGAGGATCTTCCAGTCTCCGTATTGGGCGGCTAGTTCTTCCCGGGTCTTGCCCACCGCCCGCATGGGCAAAGGCCTGATGGGCAGCTCTTCCAGGCAGCCGTCATCATACCTGATGACCATCGCCAGGCGGCTGCCGGTTTTGACCGGCTCCTGATATTCAATCACCGCCCCATGCCAATCAGGGGACGCCTCTTCCCGGATGAAGCCCGGCGCCCAATGGATGATCAAATCGCGATGATGAAGAACCACGCCAAGGGCGAATCCGGCTGCAAACACAGCCGTCCCCAGCCAGAACACCGTCCACTTTCCCTTGGTCGGCACCTTTCTCACTCCCCCGGGGAAGTTTGTTCCTATTCTTCCCCAGGGCTGCCACAAATATGCAAGGGACTAGGATGATAGTTGTTCTAGGATTTCATCGGGAATATCATAGTTGGCATAGACTTCTTGTACATCATCATTGTCTTCCAACGCTTCGATGAGCTTCACGAGTTGGGCCGCTTCTTCCCCCGCTACGGCCACAGTGTTTTGGGGCACATTGGTGATCTCCGCCTGTTGGATGTTGTAGCCCTGCTCTGCTAAGGCCGTGCGAACGTCTTGGAAGTCCTCGGGACTGGTGAAAACCTGTCCAATCCCGTCGGCCATGACCACATCTTCCGCACCTGCTTCCAAGGCCGCCAACATGAAGTCATCCTCGCTCTCCGAACCCATCTGGACGGTGATAGAGCCCTTCTTATCAAACATCCAGCTGACGCAGCCGGTCTCCCCGAGGTTGCCGCCATACTTGTTGAACAGGTACCTGATCTCTCCGGCAGTCCGATTGCGGTTGTCCGTCAGGATCTCAAGCATAATAGCCACCCCGCCGGGACCATATCCCTCATAAAGGGTCTCCTCAAACTTGGCAGCTTCAACCTCGCCGATGCCGCGCTTGATGGCGCGCTCGATGTTGTCATTAGGCATATTCACCGCCCGGGCCCGTTCGATGGCTAGACGCAGCCTGAAGTTGGCATTGGGGTCCCCGCCTCCTTCCCGGGCTGCCACCATCAGCTCCCGGGTGACCTTGGTGAAAGCTTTCCCTCGCCGGGCATCTTCCTTTTCCTTCTTCCGCTTGATATTGGCCCACTTAGAATGTCCAGCCACAGTACTCCCTTCCTTGTCACCTTAGTGTCATCACCATTTTAGCACAATCAGACAGGGACCGCCAATCAAGGGCGTCCTCAATCAAGAGCTTGCGCGCTGCGAATCCTGGCGAGCAGCAGAGCATAGGCGGCGACGACTAAGGCCACCGCGGCGGCGGGAGATGCGACTTTCTCCAGGAGGATAAAGTCATATAACCCGTGGAGGAGGACCGCCCAGCCCAACCCCCGGAGAATCTCCCTTGAGGGGCGTCCCGCAATCAGCTTGGCCCTCCCCAGATGATAGCCCATGATCCCCGTGAAGGAGGCATGGGCCAGGAAGGCGATAATCCCGCGAGTCAGGGCCACCTCGGGCCCGAATCGATACACATAGACAAAGTTTTCAACCGCGGCAAACCCCAAAGCTGCGGTGATGCCGTAGATGATGCCGTCAAGTACTTGGTCCAATTCGACCGAGGAGTAGGCCCCCAGGAAAAGGGCCAGGAGCTTTGCTCCTTCCTCTCCCAAGCCGATCACCAAGAAGGATACGGCCAGGGTCTGGGCAGTGTCCGCCTCCCCGCTCAATAGGTCTCGAAAGGGAGCCTCGAAGAGAATGGCCGGCCCCACCATCACCATACCCCAAAAGAAGGTGCGGACCAGCATCCCCAGCGGCTCCCGTTCCTCATGGTCGTAACGTTGGAAATACCATAGCCAAATCAGGCCCGGCGCAAAGGAGACTGCCAGCAGACTAAGCAGCCCCATCTCGCAACACCCCCAGGGAAGACTTATCCTGCCTAATCATCCTGTCCTGGTTTGGCTAGGATATGTCCCCCCGGGCCTGGCAGTTTCTTGTCCGCCCGATCAGCGGTCGAGAAACAGCTTGCCTCCCTTGGCCAGGTTTTCCTTCGCCAACTCCTCGATGGTGATCGTCACTGCATCTTCACCGCAGCCCAACACATCGCAGACTACCTTGGTCACTTCCTCAACGAGCTTGCGCTTCTGCTCTAGGGTTCGACCTTCCAAGATGGCTACATTGATGATCGGCATGCCTTCACCTCCTAAATCGCTGCTCGGAAGATGGCCATGATATCTTCCCGACTGGGATGGCGGGGATTCAACCGAATGCCATTGACGTTCATCAAAGCATTGTCGGCCATTTCAGGGATCTTATCGGCGGGCACCCCCACCTCCCCTAACGTCGCTGGAATGCCAACGTCTTTGCTGAGGGAACGAACGGCGCTCACCGCCAATGCGGCTGCTTCGCGCTTGGTCTTTCCGTGCACGGGGGCGCCGAGGGCTGCGGCGATATTGGCAAAGCGCTCTAGACTTGCGATCAGGTTAAACTCCATCACATGGGGCAGGATGATGGCATTGCCGACCCCATGGGGAACGCCGAACATGGCCCCGGCCGCCTGGGACATAGCATGGACCAGACCCGTCGATGAATTGGCGAAGGAAATGCCGGCGATGGTGCTCCCCAAGGCCATTCCCCGGGCGGCATGCAACTCCCCTCTCCCGGCGCACAAGGGACGCAAGTGCTCACCGATCATCTTGATGGCTTGCAGGGCCAGCCCGTCAGAAACCTCCTGCCGCCGCTCACAGGTATAGGCTTCGATAGCGTGGGTCAAGGCGTCCATACCGGTGGCCGCCGCCACATGGGGAGGCTGCTTGGCGATGAATTCGTAGTCAACCAGAGCAACGTGGGGATACAGGTAGGGACTTGACACGCCTTTCTTGAATTGGCGCTCAAGGTCGGTGACGACGGCAAAACGAGTCGCCTCGCTCCCCGTTCCCGCGGTGGTGGGAATGGCGATCAGAGGATAGAGCGGCCCTGGCACCTCTTTCCCCCGGGCATAATCAACAATCGTACCACCATGGACGAGGATGATGTTGGCCAGCTTGGCTGCGTCCATGGAGCTCCCGCCCCCAACCCCAATGAAGGAATCGCAGCCTTCATCCCTGGCCAACTGGGCCATTCGATCGATCAATTCGTTGTCCGGGTCGGGCTTTACCCCATCGAACAAAAAGTAATCGACCCCAGCCTCCTCCAGACTTTGGGTCACTCCTTGGACGATGCCGGCCTTAAGGATCCCCTGGTCCGTCACCACCATGGGCCGCTTGCCGCCGAGCAGCTTAATCTGCTCTCCCGTCTGCCGATGGACCCCACAACCCATCAGAATCCTCGTGGGAAAAAAGAACTCTTGAAATGACATCCCCGAACGCCTCCTTAAGTCTTCCCGCTTGAAATCTAACTCGTGATAGCCACAACCTTCTCTTCCCGCCCCGAAGCGAGGGACCGCTCCAAGGCCTCCACCACCGTCACCGCAAGCAGAGCATCCCTTCCGGTCACGGCAGGAGTTATCCCTTCCTGAATGCATCGGAGGAAATGCACCGTCTCCTCCTTGTAGACGCCGGCGATCTGACCGTGCATCACTGGTCCCATGTTGTAGAGGGGATCTGGTTCAACCAGACCATCGGCCTTATGAATGGTTATTCCCCGCAAGTAGGGCATGACATGGATCATGCCTTCACTGCCAACGACCTCCAACAGTGGTGATTGGCGATTGCCCTGCACGAGGGGCAGGACGAAAGACACCTCCAGCCCCGCGATGGCGCCATTGGCGAAGGTCAAGACAGCTAGAACCGAATCATCGGCCCCCTTCGCTGCGAGGAGCTTGCGGGCGCCCCGGGCGTAAACGCTGACGATAGGACTGCCACAAATCCACATCAGTACATCAATGTCGTGGATGCCCAAGAACCACGGCACCGTCGTCCAGCTGGCATAATGACGCCCCTGGTCGATATAGGTGTTGCGCCGGGCAAACATGTGAACGACTTCGCCCACATCTCCTTCGGCAACAGCATTACGGGCGTGAATGTAGCGAGGATCAAACCGAAGCACGTGTCCTACCATGAAAACGATGCCCGCTTTGTCCGCAGCCTCCACCATTTGGAGCCCTTCTTCGCTCCTCGTTGCCAAGGGTTTTTCCACAAACACATGTTTGCCAGCCGCCGCGGCCGCTAAGACGGGCTCCAGGTGGGCCCGATCGGGGGAACAAACAAAAACGGCATCCACCTGGTTGAGGAGATCCTCGACGCTGGCGCATGCCTTTGCCCCGAGCTCAGTCCCGACCCGAGCCGCCAGCTCGGCATCGACATCGAACACCGCGGTCAATTCCGCCTGGGGCAGCTCCTTGAGTAAACGCCCATACAAGCGGCCCATCAGACCGACTCCGATCACACCCGCCCGAATCTTGTTCATGGGTGTATTCCCTCCATTGATCAGTGTGTCACTAGGATTTTCGCCCTGTAATTGGTAAAACCCTCCCTTGGATGCTAATTATCCGCCCAGGCCCCAAGAATCTGATAATCTAATCCAAAGCAGGAGTTTTTTATTATTCTGGGGAAATTATCACTAGCTACAATGGCCGAAGGCGGTGATAATAGGCGTTCGACTGAAAGTGCGGCAATTTTGCTTTATCCTTGAAAGGAGAGGAGACTGATGTCAAGAAGGCTTTGTTGCGTGTGGCTCTGTGTGTTCCTCGTCCTCTTGACCGGTAGTTCCGTCCTGGCTAAGACGATAACCATCAACTTCGCCACCATCCTAAACCCAGGTGAAGCCTGTGTTGAGGCCATGGAGCTGTTCAAA
>JAAYLE010000048.1 GCA_012522085.1 Bacillota bacterium
AGCTGGTCGCCATGGGCGGAAAAGCCATCGATGTAGTGGATCTGGGCCCGGACTTTGATTTCCTCCCCGTGGATGCGAACTAGAGGGCTTCCATCCAACAACTGCCGGCCCAGGGTCCCTTGAGCTTGGTAGCCAACCATCACCACGCTCGATTCGGGCCGCCACAGATTGTGTTTCAGATGGTGTTTGATGCGGCCCGCATCACACATGCCGCTGGCCGAAATGATGATGGCCCCTCCTTTGACCTTGTTGATCGCCATGGACTGCTCCGTCGACTCGGACATGACCATCCCCGGAACATAAAAAGGACAAGTCCCCACCTGCTGGGAGAACTCAGTCGTCGGCTCATCGAATACTTCCGGATTGTTGCAGAAGATTTTAGTTGCCGCAATAGCCAGGGGGCTGTCGAGAAAGAGCTGGGGCTGGGGGATCCTGCCCTCCACCACCAGCTTGTGCAGTCCGTACAGCAACGCCTGGGTGCGCTCGACGGCAAAGGCGGGAATGACCACATTCCCTCCCCGCCGGAACGTATCGGTGATGATCGAGGCCAATTGTTCCAGCTGATCGCCGTCCGCTTCTCTGATTCGGTCGCCGTAGGTTGACTCCATAATCAGCCAGTCGACACGGCCTGGAACCTCAGGATCCCGGACAACGGGCCGATTCCAACCGCCCAGGTCCCCTGAGAAAACTAAGGATATCTCTCGACCATCCTCCTCAGCCCTGATCTCAATGGCCGCGGACCCGAGGATATGGCCGGCATCCCAAAAGCAAGCGGAAAAACCGGGGGCGACTTGGACCATCTGTTGATAGTCCACCGGACGGAACTGGCTCATGGCCTGCCTGGCCTCCTCCGCGGTGTAGATCGGCTCAAGCAACGGTTTGCCCGCCCGACTTAGCTTGCGGTTTTTCCGTTCGACCTCCATCTCCTGGATGTAGCCGCTATCGGGAAGCATCACTGCACAAAGCTGGACCGTCGGCCCCGTCGCGTAGACGGGCCCGCGAAAGCCGTGCTTGATGAGTTTAGGCAAAAGTCCACTGTGGTCAATATGGGCGTGGGTGAGGACCACTCCATCGATGGACGCAGGGTCAAAGGGAAAGGGGCCATAGTTTCGCTCTTTAGTCCTTTTATCTCCCTGAAACAGACCGCAATCAACGAGGAGCTTTCCACGCTGGCCCTCCAACAAAAAGCAGGAACCTGTCACTTCGCCGGCGGCCCCATGGAAAACCAACCGCAATCTCATCATCCTTTCCGGGCAGCTTTCCCTCTTATTTCTGGCCCTTGCTGGTCCACTCCTGCCAGGATCGAAAAAGGGCACCCGCAGGTGCCCCCAAGGGGAATTAGTAGCCTAAGACCTTTCTCACTGCCTCTTCGATCCTAGCCTTGCTGGGGATGACATAATTCTCCAGCGGCGGGCTGAAGGGCAAGGGCACATCCCTGGTCCCGACGATCTCGATGGGTGCATCGAGGTAATCAAAGGCGCCGCCGACTTTGACGACCCTGCGGATGATCTCCGCCGCAAAGCCACAAGTCTCATGGCCCTCATCGGCCACAACCAGCCGGCCCGTCTTTCGGACCGAGTTGATGATCGTCTCCTCATCGAGGGGTACAAGGGTCCGGGGATCGACAACTTCAATCTCGATGCCTTCTTTTGCCGACAGCTCCTCGGCCAGGGCCATACTCTCATAAACCATCGACGAGATGGCCACGATGGTCAGGTCTTTTCCTTCCCGCCGGACGGCAGCCTGACCTAGAGGGGTAACATATTCTCCTTCGGGGATGAAGCCCTTCTTGTTATACATCATCTTGTGCTCAAAGACCATCACCGGATTGTTGTCCCGGATGGCTGCCTTCAAGAGACCCTTGGCATCCTCATGGGTTCCCGGTACAACCACTTTGATCCCGGGCACGTGACAGATCATGGCATGGAGGCTCTGGGAGTGCTGGGCAGCGGAAGACCTGCCTCCCCCCAGGGTCGTGCGGATGGTCAAGGGGACTTCTACCTGTCCGCCGAACATGTAGCGGATCTTGGCCACCTGATTCATCAACTGATCGCCGGCCACACCCATGAAGTCACAGAACATCAGCTCAACGACGGGGCGCATCCCAGTGAGGGCTGCCCCAAGGCCAGCACCGACAATGGCCACTTCGCTGATGGGCGTGTCTCGCACCCGCTCTTCCCCGAATTCTTCCCAAAGTCCCTTGAGAATGCCGAAGTTGCCGCCATAGGGCCCCACATCTTCACCGATGAGGGCAACCATTTTATCCCGGCGCATCTCTTCCGCCAGGGCTTCTCGCACGGCTTCGCCATAGGTTACTTCTCGCATTGTCCCTTCACACTCCTGTTGGCGATTTACCTACACGTAAAGTCCTTCCATAGCCTCTTCCGGCTCGGGCCACGGGCTCTCTTCAGCGAACTTCACCGCGGCGAGCATCTGGGCTTTGACCCGTTCATCCAAAGCTTCGTAATCGGCCGCGGTAATGACCCCTTCCTGGATGAGCTTGTCGGCGAAGCACTTGATGGGGCACTTCTCCTTCCAAGCCTCGACCTCTTCTTTGTCCCGATAAACGGTGCCCGGGTCTCCCACGTGATGACCCATGAAGCGATAGGTCTTGCACTCGATGAGGCTTGGGCCTTGGCCCTGGCGAGCCCTCTCCACCGCTTGGCGGCAGGCTTCATAAACCGCGAGCACATCGTTGCCGTCCACGATCACACCGGGGATGTCGTAAGCTTTGGCCCGCACCGCAACATCCTTGATCTTCTGATGGCGGCTCTGATGGACAGAGATGCCGAATTGGTTGTTCTCGCAGACGAAAATGACGGGCAAATTCCAAACGGAAGCTAGATTCAAAGACTCATGGAAGGCGCCCTGGTTGGAAGCGCCGTCACCGAAGAAGCAAACGGTCACCTGGTCCGTGCCCCGATACTTGGCACTCCATCCGGCCCCCGCGGCAATCGGTATTCCTCCGCCCACAATGCCGTTGGCGCCTAGTATCCCCAAGGAAAAGTCGGCGATGTGCATCGTGCCGCCCCGACCTAAGCAGTAGCCCGTGCGGCGGCCGAAGATCTCCGCCATGGCCCGGTCAGGATCAGCCCCTTTGGCGAGCAGATGACCATGCCCCCGGTGGGTGCTGGTGATGAAATCGTCCTCCCTTAAGTTGGCGCAGGCACCCACCGCCACCGCTTCTTCGCCGATGTACAAGTGGGCAAAGCCGGGAATCTTGTTCTTGAG
>JAAYLE010000049.1 GCA_012522085.1 Bacillota bacterium
AGCAAGGGTTTCTCCTGGGTCTTGACCACCCAGAACATACCCCAGCTCATCGGAGGTGCGCTAACGGGTTTAACTGACAGTCCTTTCATATTCATGATGCTTGTGAACATCATCTTGTTAGTCATCGGCTGTTTTGTTGATACATACCCAGCCATCCTCATCTTTGCTCCCATCCTCCATCCCATTGCCCTCAGCTATGGTATACATCCCTTACATTTTGGGGTTGTCATGTGCGTCAACCTGTTGATTGGACTTAACACGCCGCCGGTAGGTACTGGGCTGTTCCTGGGAGTGGCTATTGGCAAATGCTCGCTGGAGGAATTGATTAAGGCGGTCGTGCCCTTCAATCTAGTGGAAATCGCGGTTCTCTTGGCCCTCACCTATGTTCCGGCTTTGAGCCTTTGGCTGCCGAGCGCCGCTGGTTTTCGATAGTCGAAGTTGAAAGGGGGCGGAGGGACTCATAGCTTGTCCAGGGAGCCGGATAGGCAAGACACAGAAGGGGGGATTGTCATGGTTAAGACAAGAGGGTTCTGTTTGGTGTTGCTAGGGCTGTTGATGGTTCTATCCCTGGGTTCCAGTGCACAGCAAGTCTACCAAATCAAGATGGGTCATGTGGAGCCAATCGGCACACCGCTAGATCAAGGCTGGAACGTGTTTAAACAATACGTGGAAGCAGAAAGCGGCGGTCGAATCAAGGTGGAAATCTATCCTGCCTGTCAGTTGGGAGGGATGGAGGAGCTTTTCCAATCGGTAATGACTGGGACCTTGCAAATGGCTCAAGGGGATGAGGGAGCTATGGCCTCCTACTATGAACCCTTCCTCGTTGCTTCCATCCCTTACTTGTTCCCAAACGAAGAGGTGGGCCTGCGGTTCTACGACAGCGAGTTTTTCCAGGAAGTGATCAATAGGGGTTTGATCGAGAACACTGGGGTGAGGTTTCTGGCCGGGGCCTCCTACGGGTTTAGGTGCTGGACGAATAATGTTCGACCTCTCAAAGAGGTCAAGGACTTTGAGGGTCTCAAATTACGGGTCATGGCCACGCCTCTCTTCATCAAGTACGTTGAGGGCTTGAAGGCGGGTGCAACTCCGATCTCTTTTGCCGAGCTCTATTCGGCTTTGCAGCAGGGGGTGGTGGACGGCCAGGAAAACCCTGTCAGCGTCATCTGGGATCAGCGACTCTATGAGGTGCAAAAGTATCTGACGGTCGATGAACACGTATTGGGTGTCAATTCCATGCTAATCAACGAAGACTTCTATCAGAGTCTACCCGACGATCTAAAAACGATCATTCTCACCGGAGCCCGTCTGGCGGCCAAAGTGGAGACTGGTGGACGTACATACCAGAACCGTATTTCGATTCTCGACATCCTGCGGGAGGAAGGCATGGAGATTTATCTCCCCACCGCGGAGGAGAAAGAACTCTTCAAGGAAGCCTCGCAAAAGCCGGTGGTCGATTGGCTGAAGACGGTTGTAGGGGAAGAGCTGGTCCAGAGGACCTTTGAGGTTGTGGAGACGATCAAAGCCCAAATGCTGGCGGAGACGAAACCTTTTTGAGCTGTCGGGTGCGGGGGGCCCCGCACCCTTCATCTAGCTAGTGAGGAGGGGGAGAAGCCCATGCGTTCACAGGAACTAGCGGACTATGCCGGCAAGTACATGACGGGAGGAGTGTCCTCATCAATCAGGGTCAATCGGGCCATCGGCCGACCCTTGTTTATGGCGAGAGGCGATGGGCCAAAGGTCTGGGATGTAGACGGCAACGAGCTCTATGATCTTAACAATTCCCATGGAGCAACCATCTTGGGGCATAATCACCCCAAGCTTCGTGCTGCGGTGGAAAAGGCCCTCGACATGGGGGTGATTTGCTCGTATGAGACAGAGTATCAAAGCCAATTAGCCCAGAAGCTTTGCAGCATGGTCCCGGCGATGGAGAAGGTCCGGTTCACTTGTTCAGGTACGGAAGCAACCATGCACTTGTTGCGGTTGGCGCGGGAGATCACCGGCAAGGATAAGATCATTAAGTTTGAAGGCCATTTCCATGGGTATCATGATTACGTTCAGTTCAGTTCGGCACCACCTTTGCACCAGGCGGGCCCCCCCGACTCCCCCACCCCTTATTGCCAGTCCGGGGGCATTCCAGGTGTTATCGCCGACTTAATCATTGTCGTTCCCTTCAATGATCTGGAGGCCGTGGAAGAAGCCATTAAGAAGCACAAAGATGATGTGGCGGCAGTCATCCTCGAACCCATCAACTACAACTCGGGCTGCATCGTTCCCACCAGGGACTACATGGAGGCCTTACGCCGATTGACCAGCGAGAACGATGTGTTGCTCATTTTCGACGAAGTCCTGTCTGCTTTCCGGACTAATCGGGGCTGCGCCCAGGAATACTTTCAAGTGGTTCCGGACCTTTGCGCCATCGGCAAGTGCGTCGCGGGCGGCTATCCCTTGAGCGTCTTCGGAGGCAAAAAGGAATTCATGGACCACCTGCGACCCATCGGGCGGTCGGAGCACAGCGGCACCTACAATGGGCACCTGGTTCCCGTTTTGGCTGCCTTGGCCTGTCTCGAGGAAATTGATAGCCCCGGCTTTTTTGACTATGTAAATCAGCTGGCTGATCGGTTTTACGATGGACTAGACCAGATCTTTCGGGAAACGGGTCTAGGACGGGTGCAGGGATTAGGCGCCCGCTTCGGCATGTATTTTG
>JAAYLE010000050.1 GCA_012522085.1 Bacillota bacterium
CCGTTGCCGATGACGGGGATGGTCAGGGCCTCTTTGACGCTTCGAATGACTTCCCAGTCCGCCTCCCCCGAATAGAACTGATCCCTGGTGCGGCCGTGGAGGGTGATGGCGGCGGCGCCGGCCTTTTCGGCCAAAAGGGCGATCTCTACCGCATTGATGCTGTCGCTGTCCCATCCGCTGCGGATCTTGACCGTGACCGGAACCCCGACTGCCTCCACCACTGCTTGAATGACTTCAAAGGCCAGGGACGGCTTCCTCAGGAGCGCGGCTCCGTCGCCATTGCGGACAATCTTTGGCGTCGGGCACCCCATGTTGATGTCGATCAGATCGGGACCATAATCGGCGGCGATGATCGCTGCCGCCTTGGCCATGGTTTCGGGTTCCGAGCCGAACAGCTGGCAGGCGATGGGCCGCTCCGCTTCGCTGAAACTGAGAAGGTCTTTCGTGCGGGCATTGCCATGCATAAGGCCTTTGGCGCTGACCATTTCTGTGTAGACTAACCCGGCCCCCCACTCCACGGCCAATTGGCGGAAAGGGGAATTGGTGATTCCCGCCATGGGGGCTAGAACAACCGGCCCCCGCAGGGGGACGCCTCCGATCGATGGCATTGCACTCCCTCCTGAAGCTTAAAAAGCAGGCTTGCGCCTGCCTTCTAAGTGTCGGCCATCCCATCTATGTTAGGATTCGGTAAGCCCATACTTGCGGCGGAACCTCTCCACACGGCCTCCCGAGTCCACTAGTCGTTGTCTTTCCCCAGTGTAAAAGGGATGGCACTTGGAGCAAATCTCAACCCGCAGCCGCTCTTTGGTGGACAGGGTTTCAAAGGTTTCCCCGCAGGCACAGGTGACCGTAGCCTTGACCATCTCCGGATGGATGCCCTTCTTCACTTGAGTCACCTCTTTCCGAAAACTAATCACTACCGCTCTATTATACCTTAGGGGACAGGCTAGGGCAACGGTTTTGCCCCACCCGGTTCGCGTCTTTAGGTCCTTAAAGAGGTCTCGATCCCAGCAGGGGACGATGATTCTCTAATACATAGAGTGCCACTAGATTTGACCAAAGCTCAGCTCATGCCCGATGGTTGAATCTGGGAGCCGGGGTGCCATGGTGATCGCCTTTCGGGGACAAACCTGGGCGCACAAACCACAGCCATAGCATCTTGTCCCGTCAATGACGGCATGGCTGCCTATTTGTAATGCTTGAAAGTAGCAGCGGGGAAGACAAACGCCACAGCCGCTGCATAGTTCAGGAACGACGCGGGCGATGTAAGCTCCCTTGTGGAGCACCGGGACATCATAGTCGATGGTGGCCACTAAGGCCCGACAATCCCCGGGGGTGCAGTTGCATAAGCCCCCGATGAAAGGGGTCTTGAAGGTCCAAATGGAATGGACATAACCCTTTTTGTTCAGCTGGTGGATGAGCTCCAAACCCTCCTTGACCGTCATTTTTTCCGCGCCTTTTCCCCCAGGGGCCTGCCAGTAGCTGGGGTCGATGAAATCCCCGGCGCCGAGGCTGTCGGGCCGGAAGACAAAACCGAGGCAACAGCTTTCGTCGAATCCCCTGGTGATGCGGCGACAGACGCATGGCACCCTAACAAGGCCGTGGACAAGGGAAAAGATCTGCTCTACTTCCTCAATTGTCACTGCTTGTCCGTAATGGTCGACGGCCAGCCGCCTGGTGATGAAAGAGCGAATGATGGGGCGCAGTGGGGTTGGTGCCAGCCGTAGATAATGGATAGGGTCCCGTCGACCGACAAGGCGGGCTTGGCGGGCGAAAAACTCCTGGATGTATCGCTGCCTGTCAAGATCGGCCAATAAGTCCTCGCCATACTCTAGGGCTTCGAGATACCAAGCCTTGCCTTCCCCATGCTGCGTACAGTTTTCACACATGGCAATCCCCCCTGGGAAGGACAATTTGTCCCTTGATATAGATCCCTCCTTTGCGGCCGATTTATCCCCTTGCATGAGGAGTCTTGCCCAGTCGCGTCCCGAATGAAGGTGTAGATTCAACAATGAAGGTCGGGCCATCCCCCTCGGGACAAGGCCAACAAAAGGGATGCCCATCAAAAGACCTCTGCCTTGCGAGGGCTGATCGGCGGCGAGTAGGCAGCAACCCTTCATTCCTCGAGGGAGCGAAGCTTCCGGGCCGCGGCAAAAAACTCTTGCTCCTTCTTCTCATAGCTCGGGTCATCTTTTTCCATAGTGGACAGCTCAGCAGTCAGCCTGGCTATTCTAGCCTCAAGGAGGAGGCGCTCATCGTCTCCGTCCCTTTGCCGTCCCCCCGCCTCATACTCCCCATAGCCGGCGTAGGTGACGATCCTCCTCCCTTCAAAGGACAAAATCTTGGTGCAAAGCCTCGAGAGGAGATGGCGATCGTGGGATACAACCAGGACTGTCCCCTGATAGGTCTCGAGAATTTCCACCAGCTTCTCCCGCAGAGCGATGTCGAGATGATTCAGCGGCTCATCCAGCAAGAGGAGATTAAAACCGGACAAGACCAGCTTCAGCAAAGCGATGCAGCGGCGCTGGCCGATGCTCAAGGCGCCAGTCGGCTTGCCCATATCGTCTGCCCCGAGGCGAAGATGCTTAAGGAGCGTCCGGACCAAGGTGATGGACTCGGCCGAGGGCTCCGGGAGGACCTTCATCACCTCATCGAGCACGGCAGCCTGCTCATCGAGGTTTTCCAGCCCCTGCTCCAAACAAGCAATTCTTGCTCCCGGGGTGACCCATAGCCGCCCTTGGGGATCAAGATCCCCTTTGATCAGCCGCAGCAGGGTCGTCTTGCCGCACCCGTTGGGCCCGACGATGCCCACCTTTTCACCCCGGAAGACGGCAAAATCCGAAGGAGCAAAGAGCATCTTCCCGAAAGAATAGGTCAGGCCTTCAGCCAAGATGACCCGGCGGCCGATGGACTGCTCCTCAAGATGGGGCAGGCGGACTATCTTGGGTCCCTTGGGCTTGTTCGCAGCCGACTCTTTCATCCTTTCCAGGCGCTTGACCTGGGCCTTGGCTCGCCTTGCGATGCCTTTCGCCCTGGCCCGGTAGTAGTCGTTGGTCCCGGCCTGGCGGTGGCTTCCTTCGTACCAGCGCAGGCGGCGGTCAATGTCGGCTTCAAGTTTGCGGATCCGCTTCTGCTCCTGCTCATATTTCTCCAGCTGCCTTTGGTAGGCGGCATCCTTAGCCTGCAGCCAGCTGGTGTAGGTTCCTTCGTATTCGATTGCCCCATCAGGCGACAGATCGATCACCCGGGAGACTGTTTTGTCCAGGAATGCCCGGTGGTGCGAAACCACCACCACTGTCCCGGAGAAGCCCTTGATGAAGCCCTCCAGCCAATCGATGCCGGCTAAATCCAGATGATTGGTCGGCTCATCGAGGAGCAGCAGATGAACGGGCGACATCCAGACTTTGGCCAGGGCCAGCCTGGTCCGCTGGCCGCCGCTGAGGGATTCCACGGGAATGTGGGCATCAGCGGCCAGGCCGAAGCGGCTCAAGGCTTCTTGGGCCTTTGCTGCCCCTGCCCCGTGGAGTATGTCCCAGGGAGTGCTGCCGGCGGGAAAACTTGGCTCCTGGGGAACATAACCGATTTGAAGGTCTTGGAAATGGGTTATCGATCCCGATGTAGGCGGTTCAAGCCCTGCCAGGATCCTTAACAGGGTGGACTTGCCAACGCCATTGGGCCCGGTAAGGGCAATTACCTCCCCCTCCCGGATGGGGAAGCTGACGCTTGCAAATACTTGATGGTCGCCGTAGGATTTGACAAGATCTGTGACTTGAATAAGTGGACGCGACACGAACATGCCCCCTCTCGAAGATAGAGTGAGACAGGGCAGTCCGGCGGGACTCTAGGCGAAAGAGGAGCCGATTGTCCGGCGGTCTGCCGGTCTCACGCGGTTATCTGGTTCTGGTAGGCAGGATTGATTCGCATGGCTTCTCCTTTCGCGTTGCTTTTTGTCTCCAGTATAGCAGAAGGGGCGCCGCTTGCAAATGGCATCCGATCAAGACGGCTGGCAGGGGATTACGCTTAATAAGCGTACGAATACCCGCGGATGCCAATAGTAGCTCGAAAAAGATAAATGAAAACTTTAACAAGGTCTGTTAAATAAGCAGGAAAAGAAGCTTAGTAGAAAGAAAAGTAACAACAATAAGATCATCAGATCATTGGAGGACTTCGATGGTACGGCTGAGGCGGGTGTCGGCATGTGAATCGGTTGTGGAACACATCAAGGAACAGATCATCAACGGGAAACTCAAGCCCGGGGACAGGCTGCCGTCGGAACAGAGGCTCTCCGAATTGCTGGGAGTCAGCCGCGGGACTTTGCGGGAAGCGATCAAAAAGCTCCAGCTGATGGGAGTCGTCGCCGTTAGGCAAGGAGAGGGGACCTTCGTGACCAAGGTTTCCCCTGGTGAGATGATGAGAACCTTGTCCCCCATGCTGCTAATGGATCATACGAGCATTCTAGAGCTCATCGAGGCCCGCAAGATAATCGAAGCGGAGACGGCTTACCTGTGTTGTTTGCGAGCTTCCCCCGTCGAGATCGAGGAGATTGAAGCCAACTTGCAGGCAATGATCGAGTGCTCGAGCCTCGAGCATTTTGATGAACTGGACATCGAGTTCCACATGCGGTTGGCCAAGGCGGCGAAAAACCGGGTGCTTTTCCGCATCCTGGAGACGCTCCGGGACCTGTTGTTCGCCCAGATTCGGGAAGTGCTAAAGGATCCTGAAGGAGCGGCGCGGGCCTGCAAGTATCATAGGTTGATATTCTCCGCTTTGGAGGGCCGGGATCCCGAGTTGGCGAGGAGACACATGTTGGCGCACTTGAAAAACGTGGAAGACACCCTAGTCCAAATGCTGTTGCACGATAGCTCCGACGAACCTGAGAGACCACTTCAAGGAGGCTCCGCTCATGTATGAATTTGGTTCTGGCCGCTATATGACGCCGAAGCGAAGATTTCTTGCGTCCTTGTATGGAGGCAGGGTCGACAGGCCGGCAGTGGGAAGCGCCACTTCCGTTGCAACGGTGGAACTGATGGACGAAATGGATGCCTCGTTTCCCGAAGCCCACCTCGATCCCAAAGTGATGGCTAGGCTTGCATCGGGCGCCTACGAAGTGTTCAACATGGATAATCTCATGCCTGTCTATAGTGTCACCCAGGAGGCGGCGGCCCTTGGCTGCCAGGTGAACTGGGGGAGCAGCCGGGATGAGATGCCCGAGGTGCGAAGCCGCATCTGCACCAGCATCGATGAAGATGTCCCGGTGCCCGATGATTTCCTGGCCAGGCCCTCCATCAAAGTGGTCTTGGACGCGATTCGTATATTGAAAAAGGAGTACGGCCATCACGTTTCCATCACCGGCAAGGCACTGGGCCCCTGGTCGCTGGCCCTGAGCGCCTACGGCGTTGAAGAAGTCTTGATCGCCACCATCGACAAGCCGGACCGGCTCGCGCAGGTGCTCAAGGATCTCAAGGAGGTCACCATCATGTTCGGCCGGGCGCAAATTGAGGCCGGGGCTGATTCCCTTTGCGTTCCTGACCACTTAACCGCGGATCTTTGTCGGCCGGAAGCCTACGCCGACTATTTGCTCCCGATCCATTTCGAACTGCAGCAGCAATTGGACTGCCCCCTCATCCTCCACATTTGCGGCTACAGCTTGGACCGTCTCCAGTACATCAGGCAAAGCGGGATGGCTTGCTTCCATTACGATACGAAAGTCAGCGCCAAGGATGCCCGAGAGGCCGCCGGCGAGGAGATCTCCTTGATGGGAGGCGTCAACAACCCGTCGACGCTCCTCTTCGGTTCGCCAGAGACGGTCGCGAAGGAAGTGTATGCGGCCCTCGATGCTGGCATTGAGATAATCGGGCCCGAGTGTGCCGTGCCTTTGCGCACGCCCGATGAAAACTTGAAAGCCATTGCTTCCGTGGTTGATGAGTATATGGCTGGCAAGAATGGCTAATCATGTCTGAGGCCTGTCGACCATCGCAAAGAGGGAGGTGGGGGCCGGGAACTGAGCTTGAGGCGGGTAGTCTGGCGAAAAATACATCCTAGTTGATGGAGGGAGGCCAAACTCATGTTGATGAGAAAGTCCAAGGCTCTTGTCGTAATGCTGACGGCTGCGATGCTCTTGGTCGGCGTCCTTGGAGGTGCGGCCAGCGGGGAGATTCCAAGCGGTCCGATCAAGATCGGTTTCGCCGTGCCGATGTCGGGCACGGCAACTTCACTGGCCCCCGATGCCGGCATTAATGCCCAGATTGCTGTGGAGTACATCAACAAGTACGAGGGAGGCATACTCGGTCGGCCTGTACAAGCCTTTATCTACGACACCAAGGGCGATCCCCAGACGACCGTTGACGTGTTCGGCAAGCTGATCGAAAACGATGGGGTTGAGGCTGTGTTGGGGTGCCTTTCTTCCAGCACCGGACTGGCCATCGCCCCTAGGGTCGAGAACAGGTGGAAGGTCCCGACACTCCTTCTTGAAGCAACCACCATGCAGATGTTCACCTCCGCGGTGCCAAATCCCAAGTATGTATTCAGGATTGGCCCCGATGATGTAATGCAATCCATCACCCACGTGAAAGCCGTCCTCGAGAATAAGCCGGATCTCAAGACAATTGCTTTGGGCGCTCCCGACTATGAGTGGGGACACGACGTGGTCAACAGCTTCATCAAGATCTTGGCGCAGTTCAGGCCGGATGTTGAAGTCGTCTACACCTTCTTCCACCCCTTTGGCGAGGCCAGCCCCAACTTCACCGCCTACATCACCGAACTCATGCAGCGCAAGCCCGATGTTTATGTCGGCTACTCCTGGGGAACGGACGGAGTTGCCTGGCACAATCAGGCCAAGGCCATGGGCCTTTACGGCCGCATACCGCTAGTATTCGACGTGTTTGCCGGAACGGCCAAGGGGCAGCTGGCGGAGGAGGGCGTACTGGCTGAAACAAGGGCCGGCAATGCCATGTTCCCGCCCCACGAGCTGGGATATCCCAACGCCAAGCATGCGCCCATGATTCTCGAGCGGGTCGGTGCGCTTCCGACCTATGGAATGGGAGTCCATATGCTCACTGGCATGCTCTACCTGAAGGCCGCCTACGAGAAGGTTTACGCCCTGACGGGCCAGTATCCGACGCCCGAACAGGTGGCCACGGCCCTCGATGGACTGTCCATCATCGGTCCTTGCGGCATCACATCCATGATCAATCATCAGTCCACCGCCCCCGGCATGGCCGTCGGCAAGATGCATCAGCGGGAGGATGGCCTGTGGGTCATGGAAGACCTGCTCATCGTGCCGGATTATATGCGGTTTGTGCCGCCGTGGATGACGGTCGATGAGTTCATCGAGACCTTGGGCAAGATCCAGTAGCAGCCAATTGGGCTTGGCAGCCGCCTGCGCCGATCCTGCGGCGCAGGCAGCTGCCCCCGTGAATTATGATAATGGAGGAAAGCCGACATGCTTAGCACATGTCTCAGGTACGTCCTAAACTCCCTGCCTGTCGTGTCCTATGTTATCTTGCTCTCCTTTTCGTACAGTTTCATATTATACATCTGCGGCCGCGTGTCCCTCACCTTTGCAGGCATCTACCTGGTGGGAGCATACGCAACTGTCTCCCTCGGTATGGCACTAATGGGCAATAATATGTCATTTGCCGGGTTCATTGGCATCTTGCTCCTTGCCTGTCTCTTGGGGGCGGCCATGTTAGTTGCGTCCTATCTTTGCTTTGAACGCTTCTTGAAAACCGATGTGCACCGCATGGTGGCCACTTCCTCATTGCTCGTGGCTTCCCGCGGGCTGGTCAAAGTCATCTGGGGGACTACTCCCGTTACCTACTCCGCTCCCTTCCTCAGCATGGGGGTGAGCGAGATAGCGGGGAATATCGTTCCCAACTACTACTTATTCATGCTGGCCGTGGCGCTGCTGTTGATGCTGACGCTGTCTTATTTCCTCAACAGGACGTGCTGGGGCATGCGCTTTCGAGCCAGTTCATTAGATGGCGAAAGGACGATGGCCCAGGCCTGCGGCGTCAACCAGAACGTGGTCACCCTCATGACCTTTGCCATTGCGGGCGTCTTGGCGGGGCTTGCCGGGGGACTTTACGCTCCCATCGCGGGCGCCGCCTACGGGTCGGAAGGCAACGCCCTCCTGCTCGCGGCCCTCTCCGTCATCATCGGCGGTGTTGGGAGCATCGGTGGAGCCGTCTTGGCGGCCTTCATCGTCGGGATTGCCAGAGCCGTTGCCGCGATCAAAATGCCTGTCCTTGAGCTTGCCGTCCCGTTCATAATTGCTTCCATAACACTGATGCTCAGGCCCTTCGGCATTTGGGGCAAGGAGTTTAGATACTAAACGGGTGGGGTGAACTAAAGCAATGGGTGCAAACACGCGAACCGACAGGACGCTTCCCTCCCAATTCGATGACAGATTGATGGCAGCGATAGGATTGACGCTCTTAGCAGCTTTGATCCCCTTCTTTGTCAGTGAATATGTCCGCACCTTGATCCAACGATGTCTGCTTTGGATCCCGCCGATCTTCGGAGTATACTTCATCTACAGTCTCTTGCGCCAGGTCCATTTTGCCCAGTCGATCTTCATCGGCCTGGGGAGCTATATTGTGGCCTTTCTGGCGGGCAAGTACTTCCTGACTAGCGAACTGTTGATCCTCTTGCCCCTAAGTCTATTAGCCAGCGTCGTCGTAGCCTATGTCCTGGGGATATTCATCATGCGACGGACCGGCTTCTATTTTGCCATCATGGGCATCGCCGTCACCATGGTTTTCTGGTCCCTGGTCTACAAAATGAGACAGTTAACCGGAGGGAGCGACGGCATCTCCGACATCAAGAACCCCACTCTCCTGGGCGTCCAGCTGAGCGAGCAAGGCTTTTACTACATCTGCCTGCTAATCTCCCTCGGCTTGATTTTGTTGATGCACCGCATCCTCCATTCGCCCTTTTCCATGCAGCTGAAGGCAATTCGGGGCGATCTGCAGAAGGCGGAGTCCATCGGCATTCCCGTCCATCAGATGCGCCGGCTGGCCTTCGTCGTCGCTGGGGCGAATGCCGGCCTGTCCGGTGTGCTCCTTGCTTTCCTGTATAACTATGTCGGACCGACGTCATTTGCCTGGGAGTTTGGCGCGCAGTTCGTCCAGGCGGCGATCATTGGCGGCGTGAACTACTTTGTGGGACCGATCGTTGGCGCCTTCGCCTTCGTTGGCCTTGAATTCCTGGTGTCTACGTGGTTTCCGAATCTTTGGGAGATCGTTATCGGGGTGACCGTCGCCCTGATCGTGGTGACGGTAGGCGAAGAAGGAGTCACCGGCATAGCCAAAAACGTCTTGGTCAGGGCCTTCAAGGGGATAAATCTAAAGGAAAGGACCTACAGCGATGGGAAATAACCAAGGGCCAGTCTTGCTGGCAGTGGAGAGTCTGCGAAAATTCTTTGGGGAAGTAAGGGCTGCCAACGACCTCTCCCTGGAGATTGCCCAGGGACAGGTGCTCAGCCTGGTTGGGGCCAACGGTGCGGGCAAGAGCACCTTCCTGAACATGCTGATTGGCCTGGTGAGGCCTGACCGTGGGGAGATCAGGCTCGAGGGGAAGCGCATCACAGGCCTCCCGCCGGAGCAAAGGGCCAAGATGGGCATAGTCAAGACCTTTCAGCTAGAGCATGTATTCGACGATATGACCGTCTTTGACAATGTGAGGACGGCATGCTTGTCCGCCGCGGGGAAGCATTACGTCATGTTCAAAGATGTCAGCGCCGAAAGGGAGATTAATGAGCGAACCCAACACATACTGGAGCTGTTCGACCTGGCCACGGTCAGTCAGACCCTGGTTAGGAATTTGGGCCACGGCTACAAAAAGGTGATCGATATCGCCATGTCCTTTGCGATGAAGCCCAAGATCCTACTCGTTGATGAACCCACGAGCGGAGTGGGGGAAGAGGAGAAATATCGGATTATGGAGCTGATGATGAACCAGATCCGGGCGAGCAACCTAGCCGCGATCATCGTGGAGCATGACTTAAATCTGGTGAAGGATCTCTCTAATGAGACGATCGTCATGCACGAAGGGGAATTCATCGCCAGGGGGGCGCCGGAAGAGGTCTTCAGCCAGGATAAGGTAGTCGAAGTCCTTGTGGGGAGGGGATTCTAGTTGCTGGCCATCGAGAACTTAACGGTCTCCTACGGCACTGAAGTTGCCGTCAAGAACGTCTCCCTAACGGTTTCGGGAGAAGTGGTCTGCCTGTGCGGCCGCAACGGCTCCGGCAAGTCCACCCTCCTCAAGGCAGTGGCGGGGATAGTGGGCATCGATTCGGGCCGAATCCTGCTGGACGGCCGGGATGTGGTCGATCTGCCCCTGCATAAACGACTAGAGGCCGGCATCGGGTACGTCCCCGAAGACAGGAAGCTCTTTGGTGAAATGACTGTCAGGGAGAATGTGGAGGTGGCTAAGATCGGCGCTCAGGCCGCCGGCAGGGAGGTCATGGACGTAGATCAATTCCTGCCGGAGCTGGCCCGATTCTATGATCGCAAGAGCAAGCTGCTCAGCGGTGGACAGCAGAAGATGGTGAGCATCGCTAGGGCCATCGTCGCCTCCCCCCAGGTGCTTCTGTTTGATGAACTGCTGGAAGGGCTTGCCCAGGCAATGTGTTACAAAATCTGTGATGCGGTCAAACGGCTGAAGGCGGAGGGAAAAGATATTCTCTGCGCGGAGTCAAGCTTGGACAAGGCAAGCATCTATGCGGACAGAGTGATCTGGCTGGAACAGGGAAGAATTGTTGCCATGGGAACTCCGGCCGAGATCAAGAAGCAGATGATGGAACACATCCGCAAAATGCCGGGGGAGCGAAAGCTCCGTCAAGGGGAAGCTTGAGTTAACAACGCCGGAAAACGCCAAGCCCTGGGAGGGGGAGCTCCCGGGGCTTTTTGCGCGCCGCAACAGATTTCCCAAATAGGTAGTCCGTCCTAGGACCAATTGGGGTGGAAGGGAATAGGCTGACAGGGAAAGAGGGAGTTTTGCGGAGGGGGCAAGGATGTGTCGGACTTAAGCGCCTTGTTGAGGCTGTTGGAATCGGGGGAGCTGATCAGATTGGTCAGGGGGCTGTCGGCGGCGGACCAACAGGTGATCAAGCAGTTGGCGCAAGCCTTGAGCGCCAATCTCAATCCCGAGCAGCAGCAAGTGGTGAACGAATTGGTCAAGACATTGATCGGCAATCTGGACGATAAGCAGGGGGGAGGGACATGAAGAAGAAAAGGGCTATTCCTGCCAGTCAGTTAGAACAGATGAGCCAAAGGCTCCAGGAGCAGCAATTCGTCGCGGCGCCGGAGGAGGAGCCCGACTGGGAAAAGGCCGCATCCGTAATTGGGGAGGAAGGAGTCTCCTTTGAGGATTTCCCCTGGGAGGAGGATGGCGAAGTAGAAAAGGATCGGGAAATTGAGGAAGATATCATTGCGGGGGAGAGTGCTCGGGAGGAAGAGCCTCAGTCAGAGCCTGACGCCGGCGACCCAAGGATCGACTTGATTCTGCACTCGGCGGATGAACTCCTCGGCGGGGTGATTTATCGCTGGGAGCGCATTGAGCAGATCGTGATGAGGGTGGTGGAACTAGTCATCAGGGTTTACCAGCTCCAGGCCGTTGTGCTCAAGACCTTGGAGACCGGGCAGGCCCAGGGGAGATCTACTGAGACCGATGATGAGGCCAAGGTGGATCTCGTGGGGATGCTGAAAACCTTCCTGGAAGGCTTGGAAAAGCCAACCTCTTGAAGCGGGCCCGCCGGACTTGGCCGGCGGGCTCTAAAATGTCAGGGGCTGCAAGGTCTTTTGGCGGCGGGTGAACAAGGCCGCCTCTCTACAGCCTGTCTCCCGAAGCAGCTCCTTTACCTTGGGGAAGTCTCTGGCCACCTCCGTTGGTTTGTGGGCATCGGAGCCAATGGTGACGGCCACTCCCCTGGCGAGGCATGCCCGCAGGAAGGCCGCCGACGGATAGATTTCGCCGATGGGCTTGTGCAGTCCGGACGAGTTAATCTCCAGGCAGACTTGGGCCTGGGCGAGGGCTTGGGCTGCCTTTTCGTAGTGGATCTGGACGTTCGCTTTGGGGAAAAAGCCGAATTTCTTGATGAGGTCAGGATGGGCCATGCTGTCAAAGAGTCCTGACCTTGCCGCCGCGATGAACAGGGCAAAGTAGCGATCCCAAAGGTCGTCGATGTCCCTGTTGGCGTACTCATCGATCAGACTCGGATCATCAAAGGGCCAACCATCGATCATGTGAATCGAACCGAGGACAAAATCAAAGGGATAATCACTCAGGAGCTTTTCCAGCTCCTTTTCTTTTTCCGGAATGTAATCGGCTTCGATGCCCAGCTTAATCGTAATCTCAGGGTACCGCTCCCGCAGCTTCAGGACCGCCTCGCAGTAGCCGGGGAGCTCCTCCATCCGCATGGCATAACGGCCGTGCCAAGGATGGTCCGCGGGCAGATGGACGAAGGGCAGATGATCGGAAAAGGCGATCTCCCTCAGCCCTTTCCGAATGGCTTCTTCAACGTATTCTTCCATTGCGCCCTGGGCATGGCCGCACAGGGGCGTATGCATGTGATAGTCGACAAACATCCCTTCGCCCTTGTTTCCGAAGAAACGGGGCCTTCACCTCCTCGATGAATCCCTTTGGGTTTATTATAACACTTGGGGATTCCCTTTTCCTGCGCTTTCTGGTATGATGGCTGTGTACAATTATGTGCACATCTTGGGGGAGGGGTGCAGAGTATGCGATCCGACCTGGTTCGCATCGGAGACAAGCTGATTAGCCGGAAGAAGATTATGCGGACGGTGGAGCGCATTCTCGAACTTCGCTCCCAAGGCTCCTCCCAGCAGGAAGCGGCCGATATGCTGGGCCTTGACCGCAGCTTTGTCTCCCGTTTGGAAGGCGCAGGGGAGGTCCGCAAGGGAGAGCGTTTGGCTTTGATTGGCTTTCCCATCCTCAATGTGGAAGAGCTGTGGTCCATTGCCATTAGCGAAGGCGTCGAGTTTATCCTCATCCTGAATGAGAAGCAGCGCTGGCATTATGTGACCAGGCGGACGGGAGCCGATCTGTTCAACGAGGTTGCGGAGATGCTGGCGGGCCTGCGCCAGTTCGATGCAGTCATTTTCCTGGGTTCCGACCGGCGCCTTCGCTGGGCTGAATCCATCTGGGACAATGTTCTTGGCGTTGAAATAGGCGCTTCTCCCATTACCGAGGACAAATATGTGGATCCGGAGCTAGTGCGTGAACTAATTCGTTCCGTAAGGTGCCCGTAGCGTCAGTACTAAAGGAGGGGGCCCTGTGGCAGATTTGATCAAGGTGGTCAGCGTCAGTCTCGGTTCATCCCGCCGCGACATGGAGGCTGAAGTGGACCTGCGAGGCAAGAGGGTCTTGGTGCAGCGGGTGGGAACCAATGGCGATATGCGGCGCGCGGAAGAGATGATCAGGGACCTTGACGGTAAAGTAGATGCCCTTGGGCTCGGGGGCATTGATCTTTACATTTGGGCCGGGAAGAGGCGCTATGCCTTTCGCGACGCCCAAAGGCTTGCCCGCGCCGCTCGGGTAACGCCGGTAGTGGATGGCAGCGGCTTAAAAAACACCCTCGAGCGCTGGGTCATCCGCTATCTGTCGCGGGAAGCCGGCATCCAGCTGGCCGGCAAGAAAGTCTTGATGGTCTGTGCAGTTGATCGATTCGGGATGGCTGAGACCCTGGTTGAGGCGGGGGCGGAGATGATTTTCGGGGATCTCGTTTTTGCCCTGGGCATACCGCTGCCTTTGCGCCGACTGCGGGATCTACATCTAGTCGCTTCCATTGCCGCCCCGGTCATCACTAAGCTGCCTTTCAAGTGGGTCTACCCGACGGGGGAAAAGCAAAACAGCAATCCCGTCGAGACCCGAGAAGCTTATGTGCGTTTGTATCAGTGGGCTGATCTTATCGCCGGGGATTTTCATTTCATCCGTAGGTTTATGCCCAAGGACCTTGCGGGCAAGACTATCATCACCAACACCGTGACCGCGGAGGATGTGGCGGAGCTCCGCCGCCGGGGGGCCCTGCGGTTGGTGACAACGACGCCCGACATTTGCGGACGCTCTCTGGGGACCAATGTGGTGGAGGCCATGGCCGTCGCCATGGAAGGCCGTCGCCCCGAAGAGATGACTCCCGATGACTATCTTCACTGGCTGCAAGGGGTTGGCTTTAAACCCCGCATCGAAGATCTGAACAATTGAGAGGAGAGAAGGGCAAGGCCCGACTTTGGCAATGAACAAATTCGCGTTTATCATCCATCCAGTGCAAGCTGGCGATCTAGCACGCAAGTTCCCATTAACCCGTTATTTGCCCACCTCCTGGCAGGAGGCGGTTTTCCGGCATGTGCCTCCCATGAAGGCCTCCCATATCACTGGGATAAGGTCCCTGACCGGGGCGGAAGCCGAAGGCTGGTTCATTGGCTGCCCCCTCTCCAGCAGGCAGCTGATGGAGCTGCCGTTGGATTTTGTCCTCAGGCGCATCATCCAGGCGGGCGAGCTGGCCGAGAAGCTGGGGGCCGGCATCGTGGGGCTGGGAGCCTTTACCGCGGTGGTGGGCGATGCGGGGATTACCGTCGCCAAAAACCTCAACATTCCCGTGACCACCGGCAATAGTCTGACGGTGGCAAGCGCCTTAGAGGGCGTCAAGCAGGCAGCATCCTCTATGGAAATCGACCTTGATGAGGCCAACATCTTGATCCTGGGGGCGACGGGGTCTATCGGGGCTGCCTGCGCTCGCATCCTCGGCCGCGAGTTTCCCCGGCTGA
>JAAYLE010000051.1 GCA_012522085.1 Bacillota bacterium
CGAAAAAGGGAAATATTAAGAGTGTATTCGCCTTTGATGTTAAGACTCCTGCCAGCAGATCGCAAACTAGCCAACTTACCCATATTTGTGGATGACAAAGCCCCGCATCCGCGGGGCTTTGCAGGAATCCTCCACCCAGACGTTCACCTAGACGATGGCCCCGTCATTCCGCAATAGTCCCTTAAGCTCCGCGCCATCGATATCCCTTGGAGTCTTGGATGGTCGACAGAGGCTGGCGGCAACTCCTGCCGCCTCGCCCAAGGCCATGCAGGTCGACTGCAGCCTGGTGCTTCCCAGAGCCTCATGGGTGGCAGAAATGCATCGGCCGGTGACGATTAGGCCGTCAATGAACTTGGGGACGCAGCACCGGTAGGGGATGGAGTAGGAGCCGCCATCTTTGAGGAAGGTGAATTGGGTCTTGCCCCCTTTCGGGTCGTGGATGTCGATTGGATAGGAACCTCGCGCGAGCCCATCATCGAATTCCCGGCAATTGACGACATCCTCGCCTTGGAGACAGTACTCTCCTTCGATCCGGCGGCTTTCCCGGACGCCAACTTGGGGAGCGGTAGTGATCAGCTCGCATCCTTCCATGCCTGGAATGCGCTCCCGGAAGCGCCGGTAGGTTTCCATGACGTTGCGTCTTTCGGAAATCTCGGCTCGGACTAGATCCCGCGCATTCGTCGGATCGATCCCGACAGTCCTGGTGATGTTGAAGCTGGCCTGGTTCTTCTTCCAAGAAACCGCGGTAAAGGTCAGAGGCGGCCTATCATCCCAAAGGTCCATGTGGCCTGCCAAATGGACGATAGCCGGCTCATCGGAATCGAGGATTGGCCCCCTAACGACCCTCGTATGCCACTCTCCCCGTCCCTTGATCCGCCCATCGGCCTCAATCTCCTGGACCAGACGCTCAAGATCAATTCCGCCGACGGTAAACATCAGGGTGACGTTTTGCACCTCGTCCCCGATCTGGAAGGGTGCACCGGCTAGATAGGCAAGGTCGGCGTCACCCGTTGCATCGATGAAGCAATTGGCGTAAATGATGCTGCGGCCGGACTTGTTGGCCACCTCGATCCCAATGAGCCGGTCCTCCCGGACGATAGCGCCAATTAGATAGGTGTGCAGCATCAGGCTAACGCCTGCCTCGAGGAGCATCTCCTGGGCGACGAATTTTAGGACCTCCGGCTCATAGGGAGTTAGGGAAAACTCATACTCCTCAGCCGTTTGCCATCGGCCGCCGCGGATGTGTCCTCTACTCCCACCTGCTTCGATGAGACGACCCACAACTTCTTCCCCGATCCCGCCAACCACTTTCTCCCCGTTCCCGGCATAGAAGCCTAAGAAAGGATATCCCGACACCGAGGAGCCTCCCACGAAGCCATACCGTTCAACGAGCAGGGTGCGTGCTCCCTTCCTAGCCGCGGCCGTTGCGGCCACGAATCCCGAAGTACCTCCGCCAACCACTACGACGTCGTAATAATTTGCCATGAAGTCACCCCCGACAGTTATAGCATCCCAAGGAGCCGCGGCAAGAACAGGCTCAAACTAGGGATATACGTTACTAGATAAAGAACGGCCACCAGCGGAATAACGAACACAAGGGTTGCCCTGACGACCCGTTCGAAGGGCAGAGAGGCCACATCGGACAGGATGTACAAAGAGGTGCCAACAGGGGGAGTAATCAGTCCAATCATGAGGCCCAAGACGATGATTAGGCCAAGATGGATCAGGTCTACTCCGATGGAATGGGCAATTGTCACCAGGATGGGCGTCACGATCACAATGTTGGCTGATGCGGTGCCGATCATGCCCAGCAGCAGGAGTAGGATGTTGATGAAAAACAAGACTACGGCAGGACTCTCGGTGAATTGGAAGACAAGACCCATCATCCTGTCCGGAATGCGTTCGATGGTGATGAACCAAGCAAAGCTCCTGGAGACCGCCAGCATGAACATGACCACGGCCGTCGACTGGATGGTGTTCCGGATGCATTCCACCAGGACCTCCTTGTTAATTTCCCGGTAAAACAAGCCAAGGACCAGGCTGTAGACAACAGCGATTACCCCAGCTTCGGTCGGAGTCACCACACCAGTCATGATTCCACCCAAGACTAATACCGGGGCCAGAAGTGCAGTGCCGGCCTTGCGCAGACTCCTCAGGACGCTCCGCAAAGACTGACGCGGTCTAGTGGGGCAATGAACCCGGCCTGTTGCGGCAAGGATATAGACGGTGAACATCAGCCCCAGCCCCATGAGGATGCCGGGTATCATCCCTGCAGTAAACAAGGTGGCCACAGGCACCTCAGCTATTGAGCCGTAAATAACCAAGTGGATGCTAGGTGGAATAATCGGACCAATGGTCGATGATGCCGCAGTAATAGCCGCGGAAAAATCCAGATCGTAGCCCTCGGCCTTCATGGCCTCGATTTCGATCCGACCAAGACCGGCTGCATCAGCTGTAGCCGACCCCGATATCCCGGCAAAGAGCATGCTGGCTAGCACATTCACATGACCTAACCCGCCCTTGATATGTCCGACTAGGGACAGGGCGAAGTCGAAGATGCGCTTCGTTATGCCTCCCCTGTTCATCAGCTCCCCCGCCATGATGTAGAAGGGTATAGCCAGTAGGGTGTAACTGCGGACCCCGTCCAAAATGGTCTGGGTCAACATGGTGAGGGGGACCTGCCTGGTGTACATGCCGAGGGTAGCGGTGCCCAGCAAGACTACGGCAATGGGAACGCCAAGTCCAATCAGTACTAGGAATATGACCGCCAGGAGGGCCAAGGACACTTTTCATTCCCCCTTTCGGGCTGCCGTTAATCTCCCGATGGAGCCAACTAGGAAATACACCGTGGTCAAGACCATGGAGATCCCCCACAAGACTACAGCCGTAGACAAATAACTCCTGGGGAGCCTCAGTCCGACGATGAACCTCTTCGAATGAACCGGCAAGATCTGAAGGGCTGACCACAGAGCAATCACAAGGCAGAGGAGCACAACGACTAAGATGAGCACTTCCACTACTGCCTTCGGGACGGGGCGGAGTCGATCCTTAAAGTAGGTGACAGAGATATGGCCACCTGCCTTGTATACGTAGGCAATCCCAATGAGACTCATCCAGGTGAAGCAGAGGGTGACTAGGGGGGAAGCCCACATTATCGGTCGGTGTAAGAAGTAGCGAAAGATGATGGTCAAGACAACAAGACCCAATGTTGCCACAAGAAGTGCCCCGGCGGCGATAAGCTCTGCTTTCCCCAACAAACTGATGATTGTTCCCAACTTCTTCTCTACCTCGTTCATATGGGCCCCCCTTTCTAGTCACGGCAGTCTACAGCAGAGACTGCACCTCATCGTAGAGTCCTTTTTTCCAGAATCCCCTCTTTTCAAAGTCGAGGGCAACTTCGCGCGCTTTCTCAGCGAAGGGTCTAGTATCTATCTCTACGTAAACCGCCCCGGCTTCCAGCATCTTGCGTTTGTCCTCTTCGAACATCCTCTCGACGATTTCGGTGTAGTAATCTCCTGCTTCTACCCCGGCCTCAACGAGGGCTGCCCTAAGCTCGGGAGCGAGCCCCTGGAACGCATTCTCGTTGACAAGGATGTTGAAAGGAGCCATTAGGTGGCGGGTATTGGTGATAAAGGGAGCTGCTTTATAGAACCCCATTCCGTAAATCGAACCGATGGGCGAGTCCATGCCTTCCACAAGTCCCCGCTCCAAGGCGAAGTAGGACTCCGCCCAAGGGATCTCGATGGGGTTGGCTCCCAGGGCCTCCCAAACAAGGAAGTAGGTCTCGATCGCGGGCATTCGCAGCTGGCGCCCCTTGATGTCGCCGATGGAAAAAACGGGATCCTTGGTCACGATCGCCCGCGGCAGCCGGTACCAGTTCTTAGCCAGGATCCGAACGCCGTGCTCGTCGATCATCTCCTGCTCCATCGCTTGATAAGTCTCCGTTTCCATGAACCTCTTAATATGCTCTATATCCCTAAAAGCAAAACACATTGCTAGGATGCCGAAGTCCTGAACAATGTGCTGATTCCAATCCATTACGTTGGCAAACAGCTGCTGGGCGCCCATAATCGTGTTCTCAATCATCCCTACCGCATCGCCCAGCTGGCCTGCCGGATAGACCTCGATTGTCAGCTGGCCGCCGGTTTTTTCTTCAACCAGCTCGGCAAATCTGTATAGTGCGATGGTCTCGGGAGTGTCAACAGCATGAACGCCGCCTAGTTTCCAGACGATGGGCTTAGCGATACTTGCCGACGACAGCACCAACAATATCAATAGACTAATCGATAGCAACCGTTTCATGGCAAAACCTCCCCGCTAGCAAGCGTATGTTTACCACTCGGTCCCGTCCTCCCAGCTAAGCTCTTATCAACCCCTTTCCTTTATGGTAACGACCCCCAACTCCCGAGTTATTAAGCGGGCCGTATTGACGACCAAATCGATCTTCTCGGGTATCAATCCCCGGTCCAAACGCTCCGTTGGGATGGCCGTCGACACTGCCCCCGCGAGGAACCCGTTGGAGTAGAATACAGGGGCCCCAATGCCAAAAACCCCTTCGATTTCCTCCTCTTCATTCAGGGCATAGCCCTGCGCGCGGATTTCTTCTAAGTGCTTCAAGAAGGCATCCTTGTCGCCGATAGTGTTGGCAGTGTAACGAACGAGTTCTGTATGCTCCAGGTAATACTCGATGTCCGAGGTTGGCTGGAAAGCAAGCAAGACCTTGCCGATAGCTGTGCAGTGAATGCGGGTGCTGTTTTCCACATTTGGCTTTAACCTAAGGAGATGGTAGCTGTCGAGAACAATGAGAAAGACGATATCAAAGTTGCGAAGAGTTGCTAGAGAGACCCTCTCCCCCAGGGCAGTGCGTAAATCATGCAGGTGGGGCAGGGCCGCTTGATGCAAATCGCACTTGTTTATGTACAACCGAGCTAGCTGGTAAAACTTGTACCCCAATCGATACCGATTCGTTCCTTCCCCTTGTTCAACGTAGCCCCGGGAAAGAAGGGTAGCTAGGATTCCATGGGTCGTGGCCACATGAATCCCCAATTGCTTGCCAATCTCCGACACGCCCATCGGGCGATCAGAATTAGCAAGGGCCTCGAGGATATCTAAGCTTCGGTCAACGGATTGGATTCTACGCACAACCATCCTCCCGAATCCCTTTGGTCTAATTATGTCATGGCCATAATGCTTATGTCAATATCAAAATTCGTCTTTTTGGCTCTTGTATCAATCTGCAGTACAATTATGTCTCGATAAGAAAAAAGAAGGGGTCGCCCCCTTCACCGTGTTGCCTATCCCAACCATTCACAGGATGCCGTGTTCCTCTGGACACGCTTTGATCCGAAGCCCCAACCGGTTGCATCTTGTTCGCGGCTCATTACAGATCCGCAGCTGCCACATAAAAGACCAATCCTGCCCTTTATTGCTATCCCAACCCCATAGCAAGGCCAGCTGGACAGGAAATCCTCCCGATCCACTGATAGCAATCGTCTCCTTGACGTTGTGACCCCCTATGCCTCCGGTTAAAGGATCCGTGTGCCTCCTGGC
>JAAYLE010000006.1 GCA_012522085.1 Bacillota bacterium
AGGCCAGTTGCCACCATCTCCCCGGGGGTCTTGGGCTTGACCGGCATTGAAACGGGAGAGATAATCCGGGCCCTGGTTGCCCAGATCGAACCGAGCTTGGTGATCTGCGTCGATGCCTTGGCTTCCAGGAGCGTGAAGAGGCTCTGCACCACCATCCAAATAGCTGATACAGGGATCAACCCCGGTTCTGGAGTGGGCAATCAGCGCCTGGCCATTAACCAGGAGACCTTGGGTTGTCCAGTCCTCGCCGTGGGCGTGCCTACCGTCATCCATGCGGCAACCATCGTCTCCGATGCGATGGAACTGGTTCAAGATCCAAATAGGGCCCAGGGGCCGGCCATCGCCGATGAGCTGCCGAAAAAAACCGAGTTCAATATCGATCCCCAGCTCATCATTAAAGGGGTCTCGCCTGACTTTCAGCAGGACCGGCGGGAGCTGATTCACTCGATGCTCGAGCCTTACATGGGGAAGATGATTGTGACTCCTAAGGAGATCGACGTGTTGATCGATGATGTGGCCGAAATAGTCGCGGGAGGCTTGAATGCTGCCCTGCATCCGAGCTTAGACCTGGACCGCGTGTTTGATTATCTGCAAGGTTAGATTTTTTTATAGACTTTTCTCATTAACTAGCAGGAATTGTCGAGCGGGTGGAGAATAACCCCTTCATGCGGCTCGGCCGATCATGGCACAACGTTGGAGAAGGGGTAGCTACCATGCAAACAAAGGAGCGAACGGTGAAGCTGGGGGCCTTAGAAGAGGAGATAGAACTCCTACGGCAGCAGCTGGACGAGGCATACCGGGCCAGCGGCTGCCGGACAACCCCCGAGGTCTTGGAGATCGGAAACATACTTGATCAGAAACTGCTGAAGTACTTGCGCTTGCAATATCAACATCTGTTTTCGGAAAAGCAGCGCCTGCCCAAGAATGGGCGCTCCCATTAGAAAACAGAAAAGAAGCCCTTGGAATCGCCAGGGGCTTCTTAGCGTTTGCGAGGTCTTTAGTCCAGCTTGTAAGGCAGCAGGTTATCCTCTTCGTCGAACACGAAGGGAACCGGATCGCTTAAGATCTCAATCTGAGGATTGGCCTTAGCCTCCGGCAGGAGGGCTTCCGAGATCCAGATCTCGCCAAGCTCCAAGGTGTTCTTGATGTGA
Organism: Bacillota bacterium; assembly: GCA_012522085.1. Lineage (GTDB taxonomy): Bacteria > Bacillota > Limnochordia > JAAZLZ01 > JAAZLZ01 > JAAZLZ01. The sequence goes on from JAAYLE010000006.1 coordinate 1,152, forward strand.
ACCACCTTGGCCTCGGTGGGTTTAACCCCATTGACGGTCACCAGGGCCACTACCAAGGCCTGCCGGTCATTGTCCACCGTCACCGGGACCTTGCCTCCGGCGAGCTCGGTGGAGGTGATCACATTCGCGTAAGTGTACTCGAAGTTGATCTTATCGACCAAGCGCCTCGTCGTGACATCAGCCATGCCAATGCCTGTGGCATTGCCGTGGGTTTCCTCCGTCAGGTCCCGCACCACGATCTTGTGGGTCTTTGGCTCGTGATCCATTTTGGCCAGGAAAGCCGGCACAAAGCGACCGGTGACATTGGGGTCCATCCCCGAGCCGCTGATATTCTTGCCGATTTCATCGATCAACAGGACATGGATCTCCTTAAAAAGAAGTTTGGCCATGGCTTCTTTGGAAACCTTGAGCAGCTCAATCTCTGTAGCCTCGAAATCCTCGGGCAAAACCGCCTGGATGATCATGGGCTGCTCATAGCCGTTCTCCACGATAGCCAATCCGCAGGCCACCGGGGCCCGGGACAGGATAGTGCGGCCCATGTCGGGGATTAGCTTCCCGAAGGTATGGAAGCCCAGCTTATGAATGGCTGTTGCGCCCTTGTGCTTGCCAAGGCCGATGGCCATCATCTTCATCAGGCCGCTCTCCACATCACCGCGAAAATCGGTATGCACTTTGACCCGGTTGATGACCACGATCCCGTCTGATTCAAAGGCATGCTTATCGATATAAGTCTCCACGCCCAGCTCGCTGGTGCCGGTGAAGACTGTTTCCATCGATGAGCGGATGGGGCAGCCCATGGTCTCTTCGGTGATGTTGTAGCTGGCGAGGACTTCCAGCTGTCCCTCGGCCGTTGCGCCGCCGTGGCTGCCCATGGCTGGCACGATGAAGGGGTGGGTTCCCATGCTCTTGAGCTTGTTCACCGTTGCCTTAACGATGTCAAAAATATTGGCGATCCCCCGGCTGCCTACAGCCACGGCGATCTGCCCGCCCGGCTTGAAGCGGGCCTTAATCTCCTCCCTGTCCAGCTCCTTGTTGATGACCGCCGGAATATCATCGATTTTGTCGGAACGGAAATTCTGTCGGATCTTAACCATACGCGGCAGGTCAATATCAAAGCCACCCTCTACGATCGGCATACACAGTCCTCCCTCCGGAATTTACCTAGAGGTTCTTTCGCCTCGTCGGCATCCCATTCCTTCATAGTTTACCCTTTTCCCTGGGGCATTCTAAGAAGGAAGGCGCCGCGGCCGAGGAGAACTTGGGAGCGGAGGAACAGATTCGATGGAGGTAAGGGGCCCTTCGGCGGCGAAATAGCAGTGTCGGCAAAATTGCAAGCTTAGGAGCGAGGCAGTTGCAAGATAATAGTCCAACCTACCGGCTGGTACGTCTGGCTTTGTTTGTTGCTTTGGCTATCATGCTGCACATCTTCGAGGCGATGCTGCCCTTGCCCTACCTGTTTCCCGGGGCCAAATTGGGTCTAGCCAACATCATCAGCCTCTTGGTGCTTCTCCTGTTCGGCTTCAAAGATGCCCTCTTGGTGAGTTTTTTGCGCATCATCCTGGGAGGGCTCCTCTCTGGGACCTTCTTGACTATTACCTTTTGGCTCAGCTTCTCCGGCGGCATAGCCAGCACTCTGGTCATGGGAGCAGGCTATCGACTGGCCAGCGGGGAGATAAGCACCGTCGGGTTGTCCATCATCGGGGCTTTGACCCACAACCTTGCCCAGATCACGGTCGCCGCCTTGATGATCGGCAACTGGGGAATCTTGGTCTACTTGCCTTATCTCATTTTCTTCGCCCTGCCCACGGGCTTTTTCGTCGGTCTGGTGACTAATCAACTACAGCGCTTCCAATCGGGGAGCGGCCCCCGTTGGTGATGGTATAGAACCTTTCTTTTTCGTGCAGGATCCCTCAATGGGTGATCCTTTTTGTCGGTTGCAGCGCTGCAAGAACCGAAACTGATAGCCCGGTTTGTAACGGCCACTCTGCCCGCGGTACAAAGGGAGATCGAGCGCTGGGAAAGGGCGGCCAAGGCCGTCCTGCAAGGGAGGCTCAAGGAGCAGGCCCTCAAGAGCTTGAAGCACAAACGCTTCCACGCCCAGGGAGGAAGCGTTTACATGCTGGGGGCGCCAGGCCGCTCGTCCCAGCTAGTTAAGTTGATCGTCGCCTTGCAAACGATCAGCGATTACTTAGACAACCTATGCGACAGGATGGGCCCCCAGGAGGAGCGGAGTCTATGGCTGCTGCATCAGGCGATGCTCGACGCCTGCAGTCCAGGTTCCATCTGCCGAGACTACTATGCCGAGTATCCCTGTCGCGGCGATTTCGGGTACTTGCCTGGTCTGGTGGCCGAATGCCAACAGCAGGTATCTTCCCTGCCGGGCTATCCGGCGGCGAAGACGGAGGTCCTCGCCCTAGTATCCCTTTATGCTCACCTGCAGACTTATAAGCACCTGGACAAGAGTTTTCGGGCCGAGCGCCTTCAGGACTGGATCAGGCCCCATCTAGTCCAATTTCCTGACCTTTATTGGTGGGAGTTTGCCGCCGCGTCCGGGTCGACCCTCGGCGTCTTTGCCCTCTTTCGGCGCTCAGCCCAGCGGGGAATGACCGCCGACGAGGCCCGCTGCCTGGTGGACGCTTATTTTCCCTGGATCTGCGGCCTTCATATTCTCCTCGATTACCTGATCGACCAGGGGGAGGATGAGGAGGAGGGGGACCTCAACTTCGTCTCCTTCTATCCCAACAGCGAGGAATGCCAGCGGCGTCTGGTCCTATTCACCAAGGAGGCCCTGGCCAGGGCCGATTCTTTGCCGGATCCCGTCTTCCACCGGGCCGTTGTGCGGGGGCTCCTGGCTTTATACCTATCCGATCCGAAGGTGAAAAGCTTGGGCCTTGAGCCGCTGGCCGGCGAGCTAGTGGCGGCGGCCGGAGGCTTGACGGGCAGTTACCTGGGGATCTGTCGGCTCCTTCGCCGGTTAAGGGTAGTTTGAGAAGGCCAACAGATGATGCTCGAGGGGTCCTTGCTCGAGGAGCCCCGCGGCCAGGGAGCGCAGGTAGTTTCGAGCAGGATGGGGGGGCAGGACCCGGAGGGCTTTCTCGGCCATGCGCACCTGTCGGGCAGCTTCCTGCCAAGCGTAAAGGATGGCATCTTCTTCCCGGAGCATCCTGTCCAATAGGCGTCCGGCCCGACCGTGCTGGCCAGTGAGCACCAGCCGCGTCAGTTCATCCCCGTGGGGAGAATGACGCCTCGCATAAAGGATCGGCAAAGTGAAAATCCCCTGCTGGAAATCCCAGCGTACTGGTTTGCCCAGCTCATCTGCCTGGGCCGTCAGATCTAAGATGTCATCGATAATCTGAAAGGCGCAGCCGAGTCGAAGGCCGTAGTTCCCTAAGGCTTCTAATTGATCGAAGGGGGCATCAACGAGGAGGGCTCCGCTTTGGCAGCAGGCGGCCAGGAGCTGGGCCGTTTTTTTCTCGATGCAGCGGAAGTAATCTGCCTCCGTCTGGTCTGGCCGGTATGCCCGGAGGATCTCCTCTATTTCGCCCTCGCACATCAACCTAATGGCCTGGGTCATGCTGCGCAGGACCGTCGGTTTGGGCAGGTCGGCCAGCAGGGAGAAGGCGGTGGCAAACAGATGGTCGCCTGTCAGGACGGAGACCTGATTTCCCCATAAATCGTTGATGGTCGGCTGTCCTCGCCGCATATGGGCGTTGTCGATGATATCATCGTGGACGAGGGAAGCCAGATGGATCAGCTCCCCGGCCACCGCGGCATCCACCACTGCTTTTTCCGGCAAGGGGTAGAAGGATGCGGCGACAATGGTCAAGATCGGTCGCAGGCGCTTGCCTCCCCCATCGAGGAGACTCCTGGCCAGCCGCGCGGCCAGATGGGATCCCGCGACCTGCTCCCGTAATCTTTCTTCAACCGCTTCTAGGAGCGGGTGCTCCGCCTTGATCTCCGCCAATATTTGTGCCAGTTTAGCCACTTTTCAGCACCTCCCGCGGTAGTCTTTGGCGATTAGGCGGCAGGTAACCGTGGAAAAGGCAGGAAGTCGGATTTTCGTTGACGTATAGTAGAAACGAGTTGGCGGAGCCGCTATCGCGGGACATAATCTAGCTTTTCAGCTCAAGACTATTTATGGAGGTTGTCCGCCAAGGACATTGGGAGGGCGATTAGGTGAAGGAATATCCGGGGATATCCGTTGCCGTTGATGTGGTCCTCTTTCGCCGGGGCGATCCGCCTCAGGTTCTCTTGATTCAGCGCGGTCGACCGCCCTTTATGGGGCGATGGGCATTGCCCGGCGGCTTTGTGGAAGTAGATGAAGACTTGCTGGCCGCGGCCGAGCGGGAGCTGGCTGAGGAAACGGGCCTGTCGGGGGTTGAGTTGACCCAGCTTGGAGCCTTTGGTGCAGTGGACAGGGATCCGCGGCGGAGGGTCATCAGCATCACTTACTGGGGCGTCATCGATGAGGATCGCGATGTTGTTGCCGGCGATGATGCCGCGAAGGCTGCCTGGCACCCTTTTACTGACTTGCCGCCCTTGGCCTTTGACCATGGAGAGATACTGAGCCTTGCTCGTCAAAGGGCAGGGCTGTAGCCATGAGGGAGCCGTGGCTCGTCTACACCGTTGAGGAGGATGTATCGGACCACCTCAACGTCAAAGGCTATTTGCGCGGTCGACAGCAGTTTTCCCGGCGTTTGGTGCGCCGCCTCAACGCTCAGGAAAAGATCTATCTAAACGATCAGCCGGCCCGCCTCAAGGACTTGGTTAGGCCGGGAGACCGACTGGTCCTGTTCCCCCTGGAGGAAAGCCTCCCGTTAGAGGTTGACGGAGCACCCCAGGTGTCCGTTTTGTATGAAGATCAGGATCTGTTGGTGGTGAACAAGCCGCCGGGCATGGTGGTCCACCCCACTAAAGCCCACCAGGAGGGAACCCTGGTTCAAGGATTGCGCGCCCTCCTTCAGAGCCGGGGGATTAGCCGGGGGGTGCATCTGGTCAATCGGCTGGACAAGGACACGTCGGGATTGGTTTTGGTGACTAAGGATCCTTTGAGTCACCAACGGCTGAGCAGATCGATCGGGGAGGGCAGGGTGACCCGGTCCTATCTGGCCATCGTCTGGGGTTATTGGCCAAGCCCCCGGCTTGAGCTGGCTTTGCCCATCCGGCGAGAGCCAGGTCACCCCATGCGGCGGGAGATCCACCGGAACGGACAACGGGCCGTCACCCATGTGCAGCTCTTGGAGCGCTGCCCTGCGGCTTCCCTGCTGGAAGTCGATCTCTTGACCGGCCGCACCCATCAGATTCGCGTTCACTTGGCGGCTATCGGCTTTCCCCTCGTTGGGGACGAACTCTATGGCACCGGGGAAGAAAAACCTATCCAGCGACAGGCCCTGCATGCCCATAAGCTCATCTTTCCCCATCCGCGCACGGGAAAGGAGCTGAGTTTTAGGGCGCCCTTGCCCGGGGACATGCAGGAGCTTTGGAACATGGTAAGGAGGAGTGCCCGTGAAGATATGCGTTGTCAGTGATACCCACGGTTCGTTAGCGGCATGGCAAAAAGCTTTGGCTGGGCCCTGCCGGGACGCGGACCTCATTTTGCATGCGGGCGATGTGCTGTATCATGGCCCTCGCAACCCTTTTCCCCAGGAGTACAAGCCGGCAGATTTAGCAGTTGCCATCAACAACTGTTCCATCCCTTTGCTGATCGCCCGGGGCAATTGCGACACGGAGGTGGACCAAGCGGTCCTGACCGTCCCCCTCCAGTCTCCCTATCTGCTAGTCCAAGAAGGGGGAACGCGCATCATGGTGACCCACGGTCATGCCGCATCCTTAGATGAACAGGTCCGGTGGGCGGCCCGCTGTGGGGTGGATCTTTTGATCACCGGGCACACCCATGTTCCTGTCTTGCAGCGGTTTGACGCCATCTTGCACCTCAATCCCGGGAGCCTCTCCCTGCCAAAACAGGCGGAGCCAATTCCTACCTTGGCTCTGATTGAAGGTGAATGGGTGAAGGTTGTCGAATTGGAATCGGGTAGGGAAATTATGAGTGAGGCGATTAAATAAATGCCCTTCGGAAGGGGGGAGCGGATAGACGGGAGCGGAGAGTCGTGAAAACAAGTGAAACTAAGAAACGGAGGGAAGAAACTTGCAAAAACGTTTAGCATGTCTAGTGCTGGCATTGGTATTAATCGTTGGCGGTATTGCCGGGGCCGAGAGGGCCGCGGAGCAGATTGTTCGTTTCAACATAGGGGCGGAGCCCGAAACCCTTGATCCGGCCAAGTCGACAGGGGTGCCTGAGGCTAGGATCGAACTTAACGTTTTCGAAGGTTTGACGCGCCTTGATGAGAACGATATGCCCCAGCCGGCCATTGCGGAGAGCTGGGAGATCAGCGAGGACGGTCTGCGCTACGTTTTCCATCTGCGCAAGTCCCAGTGGTCCAATGGCGATCCTGTCACCGCCCACGACTTCGAATACGCTTGGAAGAGGGCCCTGGCTCCGGAGACTGCTTCCCAGTATGCCTATCAGCTTTTCTACATAAAGAACGGCGAGGCATACAATGCCGGGGAAATCACCGATCCGAGCCTGGTGGGCGTGCGGGCTGTGGACGATTACACCCTGGAAGTGGAACTTGAAGCCCCCACCGCTTATTTCCTCTCCTTGGCGGCCTTCCCCACCTTGATGCCCGTCAATCGGAAAGTGGTGGAAGCCGATCCCGAAGGCTGGTTCTTGAAGCCCGAGACCTATGTGGGCAACGGCCCCTTCAAGGTGACCAAGTGGGTCCACAACAGCTACCTAGAGCTGGAGAAAAACCCCCTCTACTGGGATGCGGACAGCGTCATCTTGGACAAGCTCGTCGCCACCACCATCGAGTCGGAAGATACCGAACTGGTCATGTTCGAGACAGGTCAGCTGGACATCACCAATACTGTCTCCCGCCCCGAGATCCCGCGGCTGGAGAGGGAAGGCCTCCTGAAGGTGGTCCCCAATCTGGGCACCTACTACTACATCTTCAATTGCGAAGTTGAACCCCTCAACGATCCTCGGGTGCGGAAGGCTTTGAGCATGGCCATCGACCGGGAGGCCATCACCGAGTACGTGACCAGGGCTGGCGAAATCCCCGCCTTCGCGTTTGTGCCTCCGGGGATTCCCGATGCGAAGCCGGGCGAGGATTTCCGGGAAGTTGGCGGCGACCTCATCGAGGAAAACGTAGAGAAAGCTAAGGCCTTGTTGGCTGAGGCCGGCTATCCCGACGGCAAGGGCTTCCCAACCTTGAACATCCTCTACAACACGATGGATATGCATAAGGCCATCGCCGAGGTAATTCAGGAGTTCTGGAAGAAGAACCTGAACATCGACGTCCGGCTGATGAACCAGGAGTGGGGCGTCTACCTCAACAGCCGGGACGAGGGCGACTTCGAGATAGCTCGGGCCGGCTGGATCGGCGACTACGTCGACCCCATGACCTTCATGGATATGCATGTGAAAGACGGCGGCAACAACGACTCCAACTGGAGCGATCCGGAGCACGACCGGCTGATTCAACTGGCCAAGTCCAGCAACGATCCGGCGGTGCGGATGCAGGCCATGCATGAAGCCGAGGCCATCCTCATGGACCAGCTGCCCGTCATGCCCATCTACTACTACGTCGAAGCCTTCTTGGAGAAGGATTATGTTAAGGACGTAATCTACTCCAGCCTAGGCTTCATCGACTTCAAGTATGCTTGGGTGGCCAAGCACTAAGACCAACTGGGGGTGACTTCTGGGGAGTCACCCCTCCCTTTGGGTCTGGAGGGATGTGATGGTGATTGGGTAGGTATGTTGTCAGGCGTCTGCTATCGATGATTCTGGTCCTGTGGGTCATTGCCACGGTGACCTTTGTTTTGATGAACATAATTCCCGGCGGACCCTTTGCTTCGGAAAAGCCCCTGCCGGAGGCCGTCAAGCGCAATATCGAGGCCCGCTATCGCTTAAATGATCCCTTATGGAAGCGCTACGTCGATTACATGGGTAATCTCATCCGGTGGGATTTGGGGCCGTCGTTCAAGTATGAGGGCCGGACGGTCAATGACATCATCAACTCCGGTTTTCCAGTATCGGCGATCTTAGGAGTCACCTCCGTGGCCTTGGCTTTGCTCCTGGGGATCCCGGCGGGGATCTTAGCCGCCCTGAAGCAGAACAAATGGCCCGATACCTTGGCCATGCTGGCCGCCACCGTCGGCGTTTCTGTACCCAGCTTCATCATGGCCACTTTTCTAATGTATATCTTTGCCTATAAGCTGCGGTGGTTCCCCGCCGCCTTGTGGGGCCGCCCATCCCAGGTGGTCCTGCCGGCCCTAGCCCTGGCAGGATTTCCCGCGGCTTTTTTTGCTCGGCTGACCCGGGCCAGCATGTTGGAGGTCCTGGGGGAGGATTTCATCCGGACGGCTCATGCCAAGGGTCTGTCGACCACCGCGGTCATAATGCGGCATGCTCTTAAATGCGCTCTTATCCCTGTCTTTACGTATCTGGGCCCCCTGCTTGCCCAAATAATGACTGGAAGCTTCGTCATCGAGAAGATCTTCGCTATCCCGGGCCTGGGCCAGCATTATGTGACAAGCATCTACAACCGGGATTACACGGTGATCCTGGGAGTAACCATCTTTTATTCGACCCTGCTGGTGACTTTGAATTTCCTGGTGGACCTAGGCTATGTGCTCCTCGACCCGAGGATCAAGCTGACGGAGCCTTCATCTTAACCACTGGAGCTAGGGAGGCAGGTTGTGATCATGCAAGAAGAACTTTTCTTACCCCTTCCCAAGGAAGAAGCGCCGGAGAGGGTGATGCGGCCGAGCACTACCTATTGGCAGGATGCTTGGCGCCGGCTGCGGCAGAATCGGGGGGCCATGGCCGGTTTGGCGGTGATCGTCCTGATCTGTCTGTTTGCCATCGTCGGCCCTTACCTTAGCCCTTATTCCTACTCGGACCAAAGCCTAATTAGGGCTAATCGACCTCCGAGCAATACTAACTGGCTTGGGACCGACAATCTGGGCCGAGATATTGCCACCCGTCTCATGTATGGAGCCAGGATCTCCTTGGCCATTGGTGTGTTCGCCAGCCTGATTAACTTGACTATCGGTGTAGTCTACGGGGGGATTGCAGGTTTTTTTGGCGGCCGGGTGGACAATGTGATGATGCGGGTGGTGGACATTCTCTACGGGATTCCGTCCCTGCTTTACATCATCCTGCTGATGGTGGTTCTAGGTCCGGGGTTTGGCAATATTCTCATTGCAATCGGTCTTACCGAGTGGCTGTCGATGGCCAGGATCGTGCGCGGACAGATCCTGAGCATGCGGGAACAGGACTTTGCCCTGGCGGCCCGGTGTCTTGGGGCTAGTCGTTGGCGGATTCTGTTTCGGCATCTGATCCCCAACAGCGTGGGGCCCATCATCGTCACCGCGACCTTGACCATCCCCCAGGCCATTTTCCTGGAAGCCTTCTTGAGCTTCATTGGACTTGGGGTGAGCGCCCCCATGGCCAGTTGGGGCGTCCTGGCATCTGATGGACTCGCCGGCATCAGGTCCTATCCCTGGCAGCTGCTAGCCCCGGCCATTGCAATTAGCATTACCATGCTGGCGTTCAATTTTCTAGGCGATGGTTTAAGGGATGCCCTTGATCCCCGCCTGCGTTCGTAGGGAGGTTAGAGCGTGGCTCTGTTAGAAATCCGCAATTTACGTACATCCTTCTTCACCCATCTAGGTGAAGTGAAGGCTGTCGATGGCGTCAGCTTTCAGGTGGGGGAAGGAGAAGCTGTTGCCTTGGTGGGCGAATCGGGCTGCGGCAAGAGCGTTACGGCTCTGTCCATCATGGGGCTTGTCCCTCCCCCGGGGAAGATCATCGGCGGCGAGATCGTCTTGGCCGGAGAAGACTTGACGAAGCTTTCCGGGCCGAAGATGCGCCGCCTGCGGGGGAACGTCCTCAGCATGATTTCGCAAGACCCGATGACCTCCCTCAATCCGGTGTTGAACATTGAAACCCAACTGGGGGAGGGTCTGCGGCTCCACAAGGGGATGGATGCGAAGGCCGCTCGGCAAAGGGTGCTTGAACTGTTGAACCTGGTGGGCATTCCGGAGGCGGAGCGGCGCTTGCGCCAGTACCCCCATGAATTCAGCGGCGGCATGCGCCAGCGGCTCATGATCGCGATGGCCCTTGCCTGTTCTCCGAAGATGCTCATCGCCGATGAGCCGACCACGGCTTTGGATGTAACGATTCAGGCCCAGATCATCGAGCTTCTGAAGGACCTCAAGTCGAGCTTTTCTTCCTCCATCTTGCTCATCACCCATGATATGGGGATCGTGGCTGGCCTTTGTCAGCGGGTCATTGTTATGTACGCGGGCCGGGTAGTTGAGACCGGGTCCGTTGAAGCTGTCTTCGGTGATCCCCAACATCCCTATACCTGGGGTTTGTTGCGCTCCCTGCCTCGCCTTGATCAGCGAAAGGAGCGCTTGGTGCCCATTCCGGGGCAGCCCCCCGATCTGTTGATGGCACCCCAGGGCTGTCCCTTCGCGCCCCGTTGCCGGTGCGCCATGCGGATCTGTGTACAGCAGATGCCCGCGATGACTGCTACCGCCAAGGGAGCAGTGGCTTGCTGGCTGCAAGAGCTTGGCCCCCAGGCTGTTAAGCGGGCCCGGGAGGAGGTAGCCTGATGGAACCGGTACTTGAAGTAAAGGATCTCAAGAAATATTTTCCCGTCACCCGGGGAGTTTGGCAAAGTACCCGAGGGATGTTGAAGGCTGTCGATGGCATCAGCTTCGACCTTTACCGGGGGGAAACCTTGGGGCTGGTCGGGGAGAGCGGCTGCGGCAAGACTACCGCGGGACGGACAATTGTCCGCCTTTATGAGCCAACGGGGGGCACGGTCCGCCTGCACGGTGAGGACATCTTTTCCCTCTCTGAGAAGGAGATACTCCCTGTTCGTCGACAGATCCAGATGATTTTCCAAGACCCCTATTCGTCCCTCAACCCGCGCATGACCGTCGGCGACACCATTTCTGAAGCCTTGGAAATCCACGGCTTGGCTGAAGGCCGGCGGACCGAAAGGGTGGGGGAGCTGCTGGAGATGGTGGGCCTAAGCCATGACATGGCGGGGAGATACCCCCATGAGTTTAGCGGCGGTCAAAGGCAGCGGATCGGGGTTGCTCGAGCCTTAGCTGTTGAGCCCCAGGTGATCATTTGCGACGAGCCGGTCTCCGCCTTGGATGTGTCTATCCAGGCCCAGGTGATCAACTTGTTGGAAGAGCTGCAAGAAAAGCTAGGTCTGACTTATCTCTTCATTTCCCATGACCTGGCCGTCGTACGCCATATTAGTCACCGAGTGGCGGTGATGTATCTGGGCAAGTTGGTGGAGGTGGCGCCAAGCGATCAGATTTATGACAACCCCGTCCATCCCTACACAGAAGCCCTCATGTCGGCTATTCCCATTCCCGATCCAAGAGTGGAAAGCCAGCGCCAGCGGACCATCCTGACGGGGGATGTGGCCAGCCCCATCGACTTGCCTCCGGGGTGCCGCTTCGCCAGCCGCTGTCCCAAGGTGGAGGAACGGTGCCGCCAGGAAGAGCCGGCCATGGTGGACGTTGGCGGAGGGCACTTGGTTGCCTGCCACCTAGCCAATTGAGTTGCCGGGGGCCCTTGGGGCCCCCGATTGCTCCTCGGCTGTTCTCTTCTGGAACCCTGGTGACTGCCCCTTTGGCCCGGGCATTCGTTCCCGCCCCGACGAACCTTTTGCGCCGATTGCCCATGGAATGCTAACCCGCGATAGTCCACTTAAGTCATCGTTCGCTGCTCTTTCCTCTCACCGTTGGAGTCTGCTTCGTTGTTCGTACCTCCGGATGACTGAGGAGGAAACAGGTCTCAAAAAAACGAATTCTCATGGGCAAGGGTTAGAATTGGCAAAGGAGATGGAAAGGAATGCGACTTAAAGACAAGGTGGCCCTGGTCACCGGATCGGGACGGGGCATCGGCTTGGCCATTGCCCGCCACTTAGCCAAGGAAGGGGCCAGGGTGGCCCTTTGCGACATTGATGAAGAACTGGCGACGAAGGCTGCTGAATCCTTGCGCCAAGAAGGTTTTGAGGTCTTGAGCTACCGGGTGGATGTGACCGACACGCCCGCCATCGAGAAGATGGTGGAAGATATCATCGCCCAGTGGGGCGGCATTGACATCTTGGTGAACAACGCCGGGGTGATCCTGGTGAAGAAAGCCCTCGACATCACCGATGAAGAATGGGATCGGGTCTTCCGGGTGAATGTACGGGGGACCTTTGCCTGCTCCCGGATCGTCGGTCGGCACATGGCCTCCCGGGGAGGCGGCGTGATCATCAACGCATCGTCCAATTCGGGCAAGACGCCGGGGCGGTTCCAAGCAGCCTACGCGGCGAGCAAGTTCGCGGTGGTGGGACTTACCCAGGCCCTGGCCATGGAACTTGGTCCGCATAATATCAGGGTCAACGCGTATTGTCCCGGGATCGTGGAAACGGATATGTGGGATTATATCGATGAGCGGCTGGCAGAACTTACCAATACGCCGGTAGGTCAGGCCCGCCGGGATACAATCAGCCAGATTCCTTTAGGTCGGGCGGCCAATGAGGAGGACGTGGCCAAGGTGGTTGTCTTCCTTGCTTCCGATGACAGCGCTTATATGACAGGTCAGTCCCTCAACATCTGTGGAGGTCGGCGAATGCACTAAATTGAGGAGGTGGGCTAAATGGTAAAGAGAACCCATCATATCGGTTTTACCGTCAAGGACTTGGAGCGCTCCGTCAGGTTCTATCAAGAAGGTTTAGGACTAGAGCTGATCACCCGGATACCCGGTCCCAATCCCTACCACTCCGAGATTACCGGTTATCCTGACACCCATCTGTCAATTGCCTTTTTCAAGCTGCCGGGGAGCGATGCACCCCTAGAGCTGATCGAGTATGTATCCCCCACTGGAGAGCCCCTAGACATGGAGACCAATCGGCCGGGGAACGG
>JAAYLE010000052.1 GCA_012522085.1 Bacillota bacterium
ACAAAGCCGCCGGCGAGATGAAGCGGCGGGTGGAGGAGCTGGTGGGGGATGTAGAGGATCTTTGGATCGGAACTTTCCACTCCATTTGCGTTCGGATCCTCCGCCGGGAAGCAAAGCACCTGGGAATCCCGAGCAGTTTCCTCATCTACGATACGACCGATCAGCTAGGGGTAGTCCGGGAGTGTTTGGGAGAGTTGAATCTCGATCAGAAGCGCTATGAGCCAAGGCTGATCCTCCAAACCATCAGCAGCGCCAAGAACGAACTGATTAATCCTGGAAAGTATCGGGAGGAGGCCGATGGCTTCTGGACCAAGACCATCGCGACGGTGTATGCCCGTTATCAGGAAAAGCTCCTGGCCAACGGGGCCCTCGACTTCGACGATTTGTTGACTTACACCGTGAAGCTCTTCCAGGAGCACCCCGATGTCCTGGAACAGTACCAGCGGCGCTGGCGCCACATCCTGGTTGATGAGTATCAGGATACGAACCATGTCCAGTACGTTTTGGTCAAACTCCTGTCCCAAGGCCACCGGAACCTCTTCGTGGTGGGGGATGAGGACCAGGGGATTTTCGGCTTTCGGGGGGCGGACATTCGCAACATCTTGGAGTTTGAGCGTGATTATCCCGATGCCAGGGTCTTGAAGCTAGAGCGCAACTACCGCTGCACCAAGACCATCCTGGCCGCGGCCAACGGCGTCATCGCCAACAACGTGGCTCGGAAGGAGAAGACCCTGTGGACGGACAATCCCCGGGGAGAGCCCATCGTCCTTTTCCAAGGGCAGGATGAACGGGCGGAGGCGGCCTTCGTCGTCGGGGAGGTGGAGCGGCTTTGGGCCGAAGGACGGCCCTTGAGTTCCTGCTCCATCCTGTATCGCACCCATGCCCTCTCCCGTACCTTCGAGGAGGAATTCATCCGGCGGGGGATCCCCTACCGGATCGTAGCGGGACTGCGGTTCTATGAACGGAAGGAAATTAAGGACGTGCTGGCCTACCTGAGGTTTTTGGCCAATCAGGATGATGCTTTCAGCCTGAGCCGGATCATCAACACCCCCACCCGGGGCATCGGCGATGTAACCCTGGGCCGACTGGCGGAGCACGCCGAGTATGCGGGGTGGACCTTGTGGGAGGCGGTAAGGCGCGTTGAGGAAATCCCTTCCATCCGGGGCCGATCCCGGGATGCGGTCGCCGCCTTCAGGGAAATGATGGAAGGACTCATGTCCCTGCGGGATGATTTGAGCTTGACCGCGTTTACCCGGGAGGTCCTCCTCCGAACGGGCATCTTGGCCCAATGGGAAGGCCGCGACAACCCTGAGGACAGGACCCGGCTGGAGAATCTAGAGGAATTCCTGTCGGTGACCACCCAGTTCGAAAGGGACAACCCGGGCGAAGGGCTGTTTGCCTTCCTCGAGAATCTCGCCCTCATGTCCGAGGTTGATACTTACGAGGAGGACGCCGAAGGGGTGACCATGATGACCCTTCATGCCGCCAAGGGGCTGGAGTTTCCCGTCGTCTTCCTGGTGGGGATGGAGGACGGCATCTTTCCCCATGCCCGCTCCTTGGATGACCCGAACCAGCTGGAAGAGGAAAGAAGGCTGTGCTATGTGGGGATCACCCGGGCCCAGGAGCGGCTGTATTTGACCTATACGATGACCAGGACTTTGTACGGGCAGACTCTGCCCGCCCGCCGCTCCCAGTTCATCGACGAGATTCCCCAGGAGCTGTTGGCAGAGGACCAACGCAGGCCGAAGCTGGTCCAGCCCGACGGACAGTTTCGACCGGGGGATCGGGTGCAGCATCAGAAATTCGGCGAGGGACTGGTGGTGGGCATCCGGGAAAGCGGGGCCAAGACGGTGGTCACCGTGGCCTTTTTGAGTGGAGGACTAAAAGAGTTCGATCCGGCCATCGCGCCTATGGTGCGGATGGGATAGGGGGATGGACTATGGCGGTCAAAGAGCGGATTGAAGAGCTTCGCCGGCTGATCCGCCACCACGACTATCGTTATTACGTCCTGGCGGATCCGGAAATCAGCGATGGTGAATACGATGGGCTGGTGAGGGAGCTGGAAAAGCTCGAGGCGGCCCATCCAGAGCTCATTACACCCGACTCGCCCACCCAGCGGGTAGCGGGCGAGCCCCAGGAAGGTTTTGCCGTGGTCCTTCACCGGACGCCGCTGCTCAGCCTGGCCAATGCCTTCGATGAAGAAGAACTGTGGGCGTGGGATGGGCGGGTCCGGCGGCTGTTGGGCGCGGCCCCGGAGTATGTGGCGGAGCTGAAGATAGACGGTTTGGCCGTTTCCCTCCTGTATGAAGACGGGCGCTTCGTCCGGGGGGCAACTAGGGGAGACGGGGAGCAGGGAGAGGACATCACCTGGAACCTGCGGACCATCCCCAGCATCCCCCTGCGGCTGCCTGAGGGCGGCCCCCGGAGCCTCGAGGTGCGGGGCGAGGTTTACATGGACCGGCGGGAGTTTGAGCGCCTGAATGAAGAGCGCCTGAAGGCGGGAGAAGCCCCCTTCGCCAATCCTCGCAATGCCGCCGCCGGCTCGTTGCGGCAGCTGGATCCCAGGATAACGGCCCAACGTCGACTCGACGTCTTCTTTTACGGCCTCGGCTATGCGGAGGGGCCCAGGCCCCAAACCCACATGGAGGCCTTGGCTTTGTTTCAAGACTTGGGCCTGCGGGTCAACCCCCACCTTCAGCTTTGCCCATCCATTGAAGATGCCATCGCCTTCTGCCAGTATTGGGCGGCGGCCCGGGAAGAGCTTTCCTATGACATCGACGGGGTGGTCCTGAAGGTCAACGCTCTAGCTTGGCAGGAAAAGCTAGGGGCGACGGCTAAGAATCCTCGTTGGGCTATTGCTTACAAGTTTCCCGCCCAGGAAGCGACCACCACCGTGGAAGACATCATCGTGCAAGTTGGTCGCACAGGCGTCCTGACCCCCCTGGCCATCTTGACGCCCGTAGAGGTGGCCGGCTCCATCGTGGGCCGGGCCAGTCTCCACAATGCGGATATCGTCGCCCAGAAGGATGTGCGGGTGGGGGACGTGGTCATCATCCGGAAGGCGGGGGATGTCATCCCGGAGATCGTGAAAGTGGTCAAGGAGCGGCGAACCGGAGAGGAAGAGCCCTTCCGGATGCCGGATGCTTGTCCCTCCTGTGGAGGGATAGTCGTCCGGGCCCCGGGGGAGGCTGCCCATCGCTGTGTGAACACATCCTGCCGGGCCCAGCTGGTGGAGCGGTTGATCCACTTCGTTTCCAGGGATGCCATGGACATCGAGGGCCTCGGCCCGGCCAGGATCGAGCAGTTGGTGGCCAAGGGTCTAGTCCAGGATCCAGCGGACCTCTACAGGCTGACGATGGACGATCTCCTGACGTTGGAGCTGGTTAAGGAAACATCGGCCCGCAAGCTCCTGGAGGCTATCGAGGGGAGCAAGAGCCGGCCAGCCCACCGGTTGCTTTATGCGTTGGGCATTCGCCACGTAGGCGCCGAGGCAGCCCGGCAGCTGATGAACCATTTTGCGGACCTCTTCGCCCTCATGGGCGCAGCGGAGGAGGAGCTTCTAGGGGTGCCTGGAGTGGGGGAGAAAATTGCCGCCAGCATCCGGGAATTTGCCGCGGAGCCCAAGAATCAAGAGCTCCTCAGGGAGCTGGCCGCGATGGGCGTTGGTCTTGGGGAGACCGAGGCCCCGTCGACAGGTCCCCTGACGGGTTATCAGTTCGTCCTGACGGGGGC